>CAMYLH010000522.1 GCA_947259065.1 uncultured Desulfobacterales bacterium | reverse complement strand
GAAACCTTACCCTCAGAAAGAGGAATAAAAATAGGATAAAAGTTAAGCCCTCCGTTATGAGTATTTTCACCAGCCCAGATAAAAACCAATAAGGTACCTATACATCACCACCGGCCGTAATGGCAAGATTATCCCGGTGAATAACCTCATCATAGGATTTATGGCCCAGCACCTGTTTGATGTGGTTGGATTTCAGTCCCATGATCTTTTGAATTTCAGTCGAGCTGTAGTTAACCAAGCCGATTCCCAATGTTTCATTGTGCCGGTTTTGAAATTCTACCGGTGCACCGATGCCAAAATCATCCTGCACCGCGATAATTCCACTGGGTAGTAAACTTTTACCGTTTTTCAAAAGCGCCGTTACGGCGCCATCATCTATTTTAATGATCCCCTTGGGCTTTAACGAAAAGGCAATCCAACACTTGCGACTGGCCAGCTTCTGTTTTTTGGGGATAAAATAAGTCCCATGGTTTTGTCCGGCAAACAGTTTGAGCAAAATATTGGGCAGGTCACCTCTGGCAATCACCATGGGCACCCCGGCAGAATTAACCTTTCTGGCCGCTTTAATTTTGCTGATCATACCGCCGGTTCCCAGCGCGCCGGGGATATCGCCGGCTAATTTTTCAGTTTCTTTGCTGATGGTAGAAACGGTAGAAATCAATTCCGCATCCTGATAAGTCCGCGGGTCCTTGGTGAAAAGACCGTCTATATCCGTGAGGTTGACCATCAAATCCGCATCCATCAGCAGGGTGATCATGGCGGCAAGATTGTCGTTGTCACCCAGTTTGATCTCTTCAACCCACACCGTGTCGTTTTCATTAATAATCGGAACCACCTTCCAGGACAACAGGGTACAAAGGGTGTTTCGAGCGTTTAAATATCGTTTGCGACTGGAGAGATCTTCGCTGGTCAGAAGAATCTGGGCAACTTTCCGGTGATAGCGGCCAAATGCCTTCTCATATTCCATCATCAGGCCGGCCTGTCCGATGGCCGCCACGGCCTGACGTTTTGGAAGTTCATCCGGTCTGGCGGCAAGGCCGATTTTTTTAAGGCCCGAAGCCATGGCCCCGGAGGATACCAGAATCACTTCCAGTCCGCTGTCGATCAATCGACAAATTTGGCGGGCGATGGACCTTATGGCTTTTAAATTCAAACCATTGTCTTCGGTCAGCACGTTGCTGCCCACTTTAACAACGACCCGTTTTGCATGTCCAAAACTCAATTTACGGTTTATCGCCATGAAATTGATCCAGTCGTTCAATTAATTTTGAAATGAGCTGTTCAACGCCTTCTCGGTTAACAGCAGAAATTAACAAAACTTCCCGGTCTTTGAGCATCGCCTGAAATATGGCTGCCGTCCGGTCCGTACCGGGTAAATCCATTTTGTTTAAAACCAGAATCTGGGGCTTTTCCGCCAATTGTGGGCCGTAACCGGCCAGTTCTCCATTGATGGTATCGTACCCCGCTAACGGGTCTTTGGGATCGATTGTCGAGGTATCTATAAGGTGAACCAGAATATGGGTACGTTCGATGTGGCGTAAAAAACGGATGCCAAGACCAGCCCCGTTGTGGGCACCTTCAATCAATCCAGGTATATCGGCCACCACAAACGGCTCTCCCCAGCCGGTCTGGACCACACCAAGATTCGGGGTCAAGGTGGTAAAGGGATAGTCTGCAATTTTGGGGGTTGCTGAAGAAATGACACCAATCAGGGTGGATTTTCCCGCGTTGGGCAGACCGATGAGACCCACATCGGCAATAAGTTTGAGTTCGAGCTTGAGTTTTAGAGATTGGCCGGGTTCGCCGGGCTGAGCGAACCGTGGAGCACGGTGGGTGGATGTTTTAAATCGAGAATTACCCTGACCTCCCCGACCGCCCTTGGCAACGATGAACGATTCGCCGGGTTGGGTGAAATCTTTTAGAATATCATCGGTTTGTGCATCTTTGATTAGCGTTCCCGGCGGAATTTCGATGATAAGGTCCTCACCGTTTTTGCCGGTCTTCCGTCTGCCCTGGCCGTGGCCGCCATTTTTAGCTTTGAACGCGCGTTTAAATCGAAATGGATATAAGGTACGTCGATGCGATGTGCTTTTTAGAATAACATCGCCGCCCTTGCCCCCATCGCCGCCGTCCGGACCGCCACGGGGGATAAACTTTTCACGCCTGAAACTCACACATCCACGGCCGCCGTCTCCGGACTGAACGGTAATGAACGCGTCATCAAAAAATTTCACTCTGCATAAACGCTGACTTTCTTATGCGCGCGTCCCTTTCTTTCAAAGGAAACGGTGCCGTCTATCTTGGCAAACAGGGTATAATCCTTGCCCATACCAACGTTTTCACCGGGATGGATTCTGGTTCCCAGTTGCCGCACCAATATATTGCCGGCTTTTACCGGTTCTCCGCCAAAGCGTTTGACGCCGCGCCTTTGGGCATTGCTATCACGGCCGTTTTTAGAACTGCCACCTGCTTTTTTATGAGCCATTTTTGAACTCCTAACCGAATTGAGGGTGTTGCTACGGCATTGGAACCCTCTTGGTATTTTTCAAGATATGTTTATTTAGTTTCTTTCTCCGACTCAGCGTTTTTGGTCGTGGTCGCAGTGGTTTTCGCCCTCTTCGATGCCTCTTTTTGGGGCGATTCGCTTGCAGCTTCCGCTTTCTTCGGGGAGACCCTCTCGGCTTCCGGCTTTTTTGCCTCAGCCTTAGGCTCGTCCTTCGCTTCGGAAGGTTTTGGAGCTTTTGCTTTAATGCCGTCAATCAGTACGGCCGTAAACTCCTGGCGATGTCCTTTTTTGCGACGGTAGCGTTTACGCTTTTTGTATTTAAAAACGATTATCTTTTTGGCCTTGCCCTGCTCTACAATGTGCCCTTCAACCACAATATTTTCCAGTGCAGGCTGTCCGATGCTGACGTTTTCTCCCTCTGAAAACATCAATACCCGGTCAAAGGTCACAGGATTGCCAACGTCTCCCGGAATTTTTTCGACTCTTAGAACTTGTCCTTGCTGGACTTTATATTGCTTTCCGCCTGAATTCACTACCGCGTACATGGGATCGGCCTCCTGTAA
>CAMYLH010000521.1 GCA_947259065.1 uncultured Desulfobacterales bacterium | reverse complement strand
ATTATCGCGCAAAAAGAGCCTCCTCAGCCCTTTCTTAATGAAATCAGTTCCGTACCCCCAAAAAGCCGGCCGATCGTTATCCGGGTAGCCGATACGCGCGCAGCCCTGGCCGATCTGGCGGCACGGTTTTTCGGCCGTCCATCCCAGGACATGATCCTGGTGGGCATTACCGGAACCAACGGCAAGACGACTGTCGCCTATTTAATCGAAAGCATCCTGTTACAGGCCGGATTTAGGGTCGGTGTGATCGGAACAATAAATTATCGCTATATGAACAAAACATTTGCCAACCCCATGACGACGCCGGAATCCCTTGATCTCCAGAGGATTCTATCGGAAATGCAGTCTGATGGCGTCACCCATGTGGTTGCAGAAGCCTCTTCCCATGCCATTGATTTAGGCCGCATCAAAAACTGCTGGTTTGACGTGGCCGCCTTTACGAATTTGAGCCAGGACCATCTCGATTTTCATGGCGACATGCAGTCATACTGGTCCAGTAAAAAAAGATTGTTTACCGAGTATCTGGCAAGCGGGCCGAAGAGAGAAAATGCCTCGGCTGTCATCAATTGCGACGATGCCAGGGGCAAAGAATTGGCGGATTCGCTGCCGATGCCTTTATTTAGAACAGGATCGTCCCCCGATTGCGGGATAAGGTCTGAAAATATCCATTGTAATTTAGATGGCACCGATGGGAAGGTTGCCGCCCCCGGGGGGAGTTTTCAGTTCAAAACTCCCCTCGTGGGGGTACACAACGTCGAAAATATTCTCACGGCCACCGGTATCGCAACGGCTCTGAACATTGCGTCCGATACGATTAAAGCCGGAATTGAATCACTAGCCGCCATTCCCGGTCGACTTGAAGCCGTAGAAAACAGCACCGGACGATTTGTCTATGTGGACTATGCGCATACACCGGATGCTCTGGAGAATGCCCTATCGGCCTTAAAGGAGATTGCGCCGGCCCGAATCATCTGTGTTTTTGGCTGTGGCGGCGATCGGGACAAACAAAAGCGTCCCTTGATGGGGGAAATTGTCGCCCGGTTTTGTGATCTGTCCATCGTCACCTCCGACAATCCCCGCACGGAGAATCCGGTGACAATCATCGATCAAATTTTACCCGGCGTCAGACCGGCCGGTGGTCTCAAATACTCAACAATGGATTTGAAAGCCGGATTTAAGGAAAATGGATACGCTGTCGAACCCGATCGGCGCCGTGCCATCGAGCTGGGAATTCTGGCATCCCGGCCGCAGGATGCCGTATTGATAGCCGGCAAGGGCCATGAAACCTATCAAATCCTGGGCACCGCCGTCGTTGCCTTTGATGACCGCGAGGAAGCCGGCAAGGTACTGCAGGCATTGAGTGGTCAATAGGCAGCGCCGCTTAGTTGCCGGAGCGGCCAGTTTGATCGGAAAAGAGACTTCGGCATGATAAATGTCGAATGTCGATTGACGAATGTCGATGTAAGGATTTTTATCGGCTTTTAATTTAACACACAACGGACAACAATCAATGAGCCAAAGCCATCCCCTAACCTGGACAGCCCAAGAAATCAAAGAAGCCACCCAGGGTGAGCTTTTATGTGGTGACTTGGGCCGTCCGTTCACAGGGGTTGCCATTGACTCCCGCAATATTTCCGGTCAAGACGTTTTTGTGGCCATTACAGGAGAAGTCCATGACGGCCATTCCTTTACTTCAAATATAGTCGATCAGGGGGGGCGTGGCCTTGTGATCAGCCGCCATAAGGCCGACCAAATGCCCATTGCGACATGGAAAACACACGATGTCGTCTGTATCGCGGTTGAAGATACCACCCGAGCATTGGGGGACATGGCGGCGTTTAACCGTCTGCGGTCACAGGCGTCCGTGGTAGCGATTACGGGGTCTAACGGAAAGACCACCACCCGCCGGATGACCACCGCGGTTTTAGATCGGCAGTATGATATTCTGACAGCCGTTGGGAATTACAACAATGACATCGGGTTGCCGTTAACCCTGCTGGGGTTATCGACCGGCCATC
The DNA here is from genome assembly GCA_947259065.1 of uncultured Desulfobacterales bacterium. GTDB lineage: Bacteria > Desulfobacterota > Desulfobacteria > Desulfobacterales > JAFDCJ01 > JAFDCJ01. The sequence continues at coordinate 1,061 of CAMYLH010000521.1, read as the reverse complement.
AGTGGGTGGTGCTGGAACTGGGCACTAATAATCCCGGTGAAATAGCGAGGCTGGCTGAAATATGCTCGCCGGATATCGGTGTGCTGACCAATATCGGTCCGGCCCATTTGGAAGGATTGGGCTCCATTGAAGGCGTCATGCAGGAAAAAGGAGATCTCCTCAAAAGCCTCGGACCCGGCCACAAAGCCATTCTCAATGCGGATGATCCGCGCGTGATTCAATTGGTCTCTAAAACCAAGGCTGAGGTCATCCTTTACGGGCTGTCCCGCGAAGCGATGATTAGAGCGGATGATGTCAATGAAACCAAACACAAAACGTCTTTCACCTTGATCTTTGCCGGAGAAAGCATATCCGTCCATTTAAATTCTGCCGGCCGTTTTATGGTTTCCAATGCGCTGGCGGCAGCGGCCGTGGGCTACCAGATAGGTCTTTCTTGCCAAACCGTTAAAATCGGTCTCGAAGCATTCAAACCGGTTTCCGGTAGGATGAACATCAGGGATATGCCCGGTGGCATCCACCTGATCGACGATACCTACAACGCCAACCCTGAATCCATGAAAGCCGCCTTTGCAACCCTCAATACCATGCGAGCCGGTGCCAGGGGAGTCGCTGTGATCGGAGATATGCTTGAACTGGGTCACCAGGCGCAATCACTCCATCGCAACGTCGGTGCTGGCGCAGCCCGCTCGGGTATTAGCCGCTTATACGTGTATGGTGAATTTGCCGCCGCTGTGAAAACCGGCGCTCACGATGAAGGTATGCCGCCGACCGATACCTTTGAAGGCACGCATGATGAAATCGTCGAAGACTTGAAAAATTGGCTGCAAACCGGTGACTGGCTGCTTGTAAAGGGTTCCCGCGGAATGGCCATGGAAAAAGTGGTCCGAAAACTTGAGGAATGGAGTGAGAAATCTGAGGGTTAAAACTTAATGTCGATATACCAAAAAAAACAAATAACAAATCCCAAATAACAAACAATATCCAATGACCAAAAACACAAATTCAAAATATAGAAGTACTAATGAATATACGAATTATCTGGTTTTGAACATTGGAATTTT
>CAMYLH010000520.1 GCA_947259065.1 uncultured Desulfobacterales bacterium | reverse complement strand
CATTAAGCCATCCTACGATATCAATATCCCGAATCCTTTGAAAAATATTGTCTATTAAGTGCTGAGTCTCATCGGTTTGAGCCTCAAATCGTTCTTTATCAAAGACAATTAACGAGAATTGGTGGTTACTCCGGTCGGCTCGCTCCTTTTCAAATTCTAGAATAAATCTAAAATCTTCTTCTGAAAAAGCATTATTATTTCTCCTTTGCAACACATCTACAAATGAGTTGTTTTTTCTAATTGTTTTAAAAAATAACATGTCTCAAGCTTTATTAAGAACGGGTATTAAATTTTTCTAATAAATATTAGTATTGTTTAACATTTTTGAAAAATCGAATCGGTACAATTTTGATTCGAGAGGTCTTGCGGCGGTCCACAATACCGCGTCTTTCATTGCCCCTTCGTCTTTCCGGGATGTGCAGAGAGTAGCAAAAATTCCGGCTATCCGCACCACAGCGTCTGCCGCCATTATCAATTAGAATCAATTTTTTGATCTTAACACTTATCTCAAACTTTTTGACTGTGAGGATAGAAGACAAAAGAGACACATGTAAATTGACTACCCGGGCCGATTTGCAGACGGTCAGCTTCGAACTTTACAGCGCCGTAGCGCCGTATAAAGATTTGGCGGGCATCGGATGGACCAGCGAAAGAAGTTTTTATTACCCAGGTTCACACTGCCGGCCAGTTAGCCCAATCGGATTTTACCCACATGAACAAGCTGGGGATCACTATCGGAGGCAGGCCGTTCGATCATCTAATTTATCACTTTGTGTTAACATATTCCAACTGGGAGACGGGAAGTATATGTTTTTCTGAAAGCTTTGAGAGTTTGAGCGAGGGCCTGCAGAATGCCTTTTGGGAGCTGGGTGGGGTTCCGGAGATGCATCGCACCGATTGTCTGACAACGGCAGTTCAAAAGACCAGCCATCCGGATGAATTTACCCGGCGTTACCAGGATCTTTTAGATCACTACAGACTGAAAGGATGCAAGACCAATCCTGACAGTCCGCATGAGAACGGTGATGTGGAGCAACGTCATTATCGGTTTAAAAAGGCGGTTGATCAAGCTTTACTTTTAAGAAACAGTCGGGATTTTGCTGATAGGCAAGAATATGAACAATTTCTCTGCAAGCTGTTTAAACAGCTCAATGCAGGCAGAAACAAACGGTTTTTGAAGGAACAAGCCGTGCTGCACCGGTTACCGAAAAATCGAATAGAGGCATGTAAAAAAAGCACACCGAGCGTTGGGCCCAGCAGTACCATCCGGGTTAATCACAACGTCTACTCAGTGGATAGCAGGCTGATTGGAGAACGCATTCAGGTGCGTCTTTTCATAGACCACCTGCAGATATGGTACGGGCAGGAAAAAATCGATACACTGCCGCGGCTTCGCGGTGAGGGAAAGCATGCGATAAATTATCGGCATATTATTGACAGCCTCATACGAAAACCTGGTGCATTTGAAAACTACCGGTATCGCGACGATCTATTCCCCACCAGCCGGTTCCGCATAGCCTATGACAATTTAAAACAACGACATTCCCAATCAATAGCTACCAAGCAATATCTGAATATTTTATATTTGGCGGCCCGGGAAAGTGAGACGTCGGTCGATGATGTTTTACGAATGATGATCGATAAAGATATGAACATCTGCGGTGAGCAGGTAGAGGCACTGGTGCAGTCTAGTCAACCACTCTGATCTCCGACCTCCGGTTTACAACCCTTAAATCCCTCAATTCCTAAATTTTATATTTCACTAATCTTCTCATCAATCTGTCAAGAATGAAGACCTGTTATTTTGTTTTATGAACAACAATTTCCATGTTGACATCAACACCTTTTATGCGTACAATTGTGGTTGAAAAGAGGGTGAAATGAAAAATATTGCACAAAAAACAATCCGCCGCAGCATCGCGCTCCCAAATGAATTGGTTGAAGAATTGCGCACCGTCGCTCCTCCTGAACTCCGGGATAATTTCAATCGCCTGGTCACCTTCATTTTGATTGATTTCACAAGACGTCAAAAAAAATATCAATTTGAAACAGCTATGGTTGAAATGGCCGATGACCCTGCAATCCGGAAAGTGTGCTCCGTTCTGTCAGAGGAGTTTATGGTAGCGGAAAACGATGGTTTGTGAATTATGATCAAGCGAGGCGGAATTTATCTGGTAAATTTGAACCCGATTAAAGGCCGGGAGCAGGCGGGCCGCAGACCTGTCCTCGTGATATCAAGCGACGCCATAAATAAACAACCGCTTGTTGTTTCAGTCGTAGTGGGTACAGATGCGCAGAATGTGCCAAGAGACTACCCCACAAACGTACGAGTGCCATCTGCTGAGACAGGCCTTCCCAAAGATACAGTATTTCTCTGTTTCCAAATGCGCTCCTTGGATCCTAAAAGATTTTACGATCCAAAGACAAAGAAACCCCAGTTGGTTGGCACTATGCCGCCACACCGAATGAAAGAGGTTGTCGAAGCCCTTAAGCAGGTACTCGAGATCGAATAGACCCTTCCTGACCGGTTATATAATGCCTCGCGCTAAGATGCCAAGTTTATTCCTCCTAATCATTCAAATTCCAAATGAGCTCATCCAACCATCCTAATCATCCACCCATCCCATCTTTATTCTCCATCCCCGGCTTTATTTCTTTATCATCCGTTCCGGAGGAACTCATCCTAATCATCCATTCATCCTCTCGTCCCTCATCCGTCGGCCTTCGTCCATCTTCCCCTCGTCCTTCGCTTTCCCTCCGCGTCTCTGCGCCTTTGTGCGAATATTTAATTTTTAAGATGTGACCCTATTCTTTTTGTAATGACCCGTGCGATTGCTGAAGCCGGACTGCTGGATGCGATGCAGCCCTATCCTTATGACCTTCTTATATTAGCCGGTTTTATGCGTAATTTAACTCCTTATTTTATTGACCGGGTTAATACCGTAGCCAACCAGCCGCGAATTATGAATATTCATCCGGCTCTGCTGCCGGCTTTTGCAGGGCTTGACGGATATGGGGATACCTTTCGCTATGGATGCAAGGTCGGCGGTTGCACCGTCCATTTCATCGATTATGGCGAA
>CAMYLH010000519.1 GCA_947259065.1 uncultured Desulfobacterales bacterium | reverse complement strand
TTCCAAGGTCCCCGCCGATGTTGTCTACAAAATGTTAGCCATTATGTACACGGATGAGGGGCTTGCGCACATGTTAGGCCAAAAAAAGACCTTCAAAAACATGAGCCTGGAGACCGGCGCCACCAACATCGTTACCCCGTTTCACCCCGGAGCCGAAAAGTTCTGGAAAGAAAAAGGGATGCTAAAATAAAATCGCTGCGCGATTTTATGGGTGGAGCGGTTACACCGCTTTTAAAGAAAATGTGAGATATGGGTGTGGAGGAGATGACGTGGTCTAGTCCAACCCATCTCTCACATTTCGTATTGTAAATTTGGGCGGAAGAGGTTTTTCGTAACCGGATTTTACAGCGATAGGAGGAAAAAGTGTACGACAAATTAAACAAAGCAGAAAAAATTGTATTTGATGTGTTATCCGTCATTCTGGTCCTTTTTTACTCCTATTCCGCTGTGTTACAACCGGCATCCACCCAGTATCACCGGGGGATTTACGTCATTATTACCTATGTTCTCGGCTTTATGATGTATAAATCCAAACATAAGCTAATGAGAATCGTTGACTATTTGCTGATACTGCTGTCAATTTTTAGTATCGGGTATTGGATTCTCAATTTTGAGGCCATCAACTACCGGACCGGTGCCGAGACGCCTTTTGATATGGCCGTTGCCGTCTTCGGGGTCCTGATCGGTATCGAGCTGGCCCGGCGGGTCGTCGGCACCGTATTCGTTGTCATGGGTCAACTACCGGACCGGTGCCGAGACGCCTTTTGATATGGCCGTTGCCGTCGTCGGGGTTCTGATCGGAATCGAGTTGGCCCGGCGGGTCGTCGGCACCGTCTTCGTTGTCATGGGGGTGGTGCTGCTGCTGTACGGGGTCTATGGCGATTATGTGCCTGATCTTTTTGCCCATGCAGGCGACACCTTTCCGGGATTGTGTACCAGCATTTTCTACAAGAGCGACGGCGTATTCGGTATCATGGCCAATGTTTTAGCCACCTATGTTATTTTGTTTGTCCTTTTTGGGGCGTTTCTGGAAAAATCCGGTGCCCAGCGATTTTTCATTGATTTTCCGCTCGCTGCCGTCGGTCACAGAATTGGCGGTCCAGCCAAGGTTTCGGTGATCGCCAGCGGCCTTTTCGGCTCCATTTCGGGCAGCGCCATCGCCAACACGGTTTCCACCGGTGCCTTCACCATTCCCATGATGAAAAAAGCCGGATTCAGACCCCATATTGCCGGTGGTATCGAACCGGCCGCCTCCATTTCCGGGATGTTCATGCCACCCATCATGGGTGCCGGCGGTTTTATCATGGCCGAGCTCACCGGCGTTCCCTATTCACGGATCATGCTGGTGGCCATATTCCCCGCCATTATGTATGTCTTCAGTGTTTTTATCATGGTGCACTATGAGGCCAAGAAGTATAATATCAAAGGCGAGAAAAGTGAACACAGCGCCATGGAAATCTTAAAAACCCAGTGGTACTACATCATGCCGCTGGTTATGATCACCATTCTGATGCTTTACGGCTTCTCCCCGGGTTATTCCGCCATTCTGGGCATCGTCACCTGCATTATCATTAGCTGGTTCAGAACGGATACACGCATTACCCCCAAAAGATTCATTGAAGCCTCCCGCGCCGGCACCGAAAATAGTCTCAAAATAGGCGCCACCGTAGGGGTTATCGGCATCATTATCGGCGTGCTGACCTATAGCGGACTGGTATTGACCTTTGCCGATATTGTCATCGAGCTGGCTAGCGATGCCGTATTTTTCGGCATCGACTTCAGGCTGGTGGCCACCATCTTTCTGATTGCCCTGGCTTCCCTGGTCCTGGGAATGGGGGTGCCGGTCACCGCCGCCTATCTGATCACGGCGGTCGTTGCGGTGCCGGCCCTGATACACCTGGGGGTTAACGAGATCGCTGCGCACATGATCGTCTACTGGCTGTCCCAGGATTCCAATATTACACCGCCGGTATGTATTGCCGCCTTTGCCGGCGCCACCATTGCCAAGGCCAACATGTGGCGCACCGCCTTTGCCGCCTTTAAATTTGCCAAGTTCCTGTATCTGGGGCCCTTTTTGTTCGGTTATGTCCCGGGCTTTTCATTGAACGGCAGCGGTTGGGACATCATCAAAGCATTTGTGCTCATCATATTGGGTACCTACGGCTACTCCTGGATTTTGAGCGGAATTTGGATGAAGTATTTTAAAAAAGACTCTAAAAAAGCGCCGGCAAGCTGATTGAAAGTTATTAGTTATTTGTTATGGGTGAAATAGTTTAAGGGGAATAAAATCGGCACTTTTTTCATCGATCAATTAAATGATAAAATGAAGATATAATCAAATTTTAATAACGTATAACTGATAACGAATAACGAATAACAATTAACCCCCTAATTGAGCGTTTTTTTCAATTAGGTTATTATACAAGAGGCCGAATAATGGAACTACCAAAAGTAGACGTTAAAAAAATTCTTTATGCAACCGATCTGTCTGAAAATGCACGTTATGCGTTTGCCTACGCGGTCAGCTTAGCCGATCTTTACAAAGCATCCATCACCTTTATCCATGTACTGTCCGAAATTCCGGATCTTTTAGACAAAAACGTCATCGGATATATCAGTGAAGAGCGCTGGGAAGAAATTAAATCGCAGAATGTTACCGAAGCCCGCGAAGCAATTATCGGCAAAAGACGCGACCACCTGGCCATCAAGGACGCGTTGCATCAATTTAGCGAGAATTTGAAGGAAAGCCGGGAAGGCGAAGGTTTTGTCACCGATGACATCATTGTCGTCAGGGGCAATCCGGTCGAGGAGATTTTAAAGTATTGCGAAGAAAAAAACTGCGACCTGATCGTGATGGGAACCCACGGACACGGAACCCTGGCGGACGTCATGATGGGAAGTACCGCGCGGCGGGTGTTACGTCGATCCACAAAGCCCGTTCTGGTGGTTCGTCTGCCTGAAGAAGAAAGTTGATAAATTTTGGATTTAAGATTTGCCTCGCTCCGGGCTTAACGGAATAAAAATGGGATGAAAAGCTAAGCGTTACGTTATGCGTGATTTTCATCACCTCATCACCTAAGCTTTTTCCGAGCCTGCGCCCTTAAAAAGTGATCCCTGAAGGGCAGCAAGCACGCCGATAATTTATATAGGTGTCAGGTGTCAGGTTTCAGTATCTAACATCTCCCGGCCCTGACACCCGACACCTGAAACCCGAAACCTCCATATTCTAACAACATGTTTCAAGAAAAAAGGCCCTAAGCGCCTAACCCTTGAACCCTGAACCTCGGAACCTCTGAACGTTTGCGTCTACCCAACCATCAATTCCTCAGCCGCAAGTGAAGAATCCGGCACAACCTCGATTGATTGGAAGTGAAATTGTTCTTTTAGCCTTTTGATATTCGCGTTGTTTAAGCCCCGCATTTTGGAAATGCTGCGCGGATGGATAAGTATGGTAAGTGATTCTTTAATGGAGTTGGCGGACTCGATTGCCGAAACGGCCATATCCCGGAAGATTTCGCTATGAACCATGTGTCCAAAAGCCGGATGATAGGGCCCCGCTAAAACAGTGGTTCCATCTTCAAGATCCTCTGATGCCTGCAGCCCCATGCGGATGACGTCGATGCCCGCCTTTTTGAATCTCAGATAAATTTTCTTTACCAGGGTAACTCCTTCTGCCAGAGACAGCGGCGTATAGTCACCGCTTTGATACCATCCGGCCAGACGGCTGTTGGCGATCACCACGGTTGGATAAATTCGGACGAAATCAGGACGCAGATCAATGATCTTTTGGGCAGAGGTCAGGGCGCCGGTTTCAT
>CAMYLH010000518.1 GCA_947259065.1 uncultured Desulfobacterales bacterium | reverse complement strand
TCAGAATCACCGGAAGGTCCGGCATTTTACGTTTGATTTTTCGGCCCAGGGCAAAGGAATCCATGTCCGCCAGCCGGGGCATGGTGATCACCATGTCAAAATCTTTGGTGTCCAGGGCGGCGAAGGCCTCTTCAGCAGAGGAAACCCAGGTGATCCGCGGCGGTTGGCTAAGATTCAATCCCCGGTATTCGTAGATGATTCTTTCCGACAGCCGGCCGTCCTCTTCCATGATACAGAAATCGTAAAGGCTGGAAACCAGCAGAATTTCCCTGACCTTTTTAGTCATCAGCTCGTGGAAAACCTTAAAGCTAAAATCCAGGTTGTCCGCGATATTGTCGGTCTCTGTGACCATTTATGGTCGTCCCTCTTCTGTTTACCAATATTTCACTTAACCGTTCAAGGGTTCACGGATTATTTATCATGAAAGCTTATGTCCGTCTCTCCTTTAGGCAATGGGATGATAAAGAGAGGTTTTCTGGAGCGTCGCAATACTCTTTTTGCCACACTTCCCAAAAAAGTATGGGTCATACCCTTTTCATGCGTGCCCATTATGATCGCATCGCAGTTGAATTTATCGGCCTTTTTGAGTATCTCCTCTTCAGGGTAACCCTTACAGACTTCTATTGATGCAATTTTTTTGGCACGCTTTGGGTCATCTGCAAGTTCCTTGTCGCAAAATATCTTCAAGCGCTTGTTAATTCGCTCGATCGCCTGAACCTCTTTTTTAGCGGCAAACTCCTTGCGCCGTTCCTCATCGATATAGGCCTCGAGTACAATTCTGGCATCTTCAGAAATTTCTGCGACAACATGTAAAATGATAACCTCAGCGTCGAATTTTTTTGAAAAGTATATGGCATAACGAAAAGCATGGGCAGAATTTTGCGAGAGATCAGTCGCATATAGGATTTTTTTTATATCGGGTATCATTGCAGGTGTTCCTCCTGGATTTATTTCAAAATTGAAAAACGGGGCCAAAGGACCAGGGCAGAGAACTTGTAGTAAGCGACATGGCTGGGTCTATTCGGCTTGAGTGCGTGGCGCCGCCAACCCTCTTTTCTGCGGCATGATCTTTTGTACATAAGAGGCGCTTACCGCCCGCATAAATATAGGCCAAGGTGGGGAATATTCGATCTGCTTTGCTTTCTCTAAAAAGTCTGCCGTATCCTTAAGAAGCGTGTAAAGGCCAAAATGCAACTGCATATCCCCAACGTATTTTCCTGAAAGCTGCTCTTCTGCGGTAGCAAAGATAAGGCCTTTCATCTGTCTGGCAGCCTGCTCAGGTGATAGGCCCAACTGTCTGGCAACTGCCGCCGCCGCTTCCTCCGGCTGGGATCGATAAAAATGCACCGCCCGATCGAGATTCTTCAGATACTGTATAACCACTGAGGGATATTTTGTGGCAAACTCCTTTCTTACCACGCAAAGGTCGGCGGTGGGAAACCCTCTTTCCACCAACTGACGACTGGAAAAAAGCACCTTTCCGTCTTGCTCGAGCAATTTTGACAGCGTGGGTTCCCACACAAACGCTGCATCGATGTCACCCCGGTTCCAGGCCGCCGGCATTTCAGGGGGTTCCAAGTTGATGATCTTGACTTCACTGGATTTTATATTGGCGAGTTTCAAAGAAAGCATGAGGTGATAGTGGGTAGTGGATCCGAAGGGGGCCGCAGCCACCTTTCCCACCAGATTCTTGATCTGGTCGATTCCGCTATCTTTCCTGACTGCCAATGCCTCGCTGTCGCCAATAATGTCATGGATCCAGATGACCTCAATCGGGATTCCCTGTGAGATAGCCGCAGCAGTGGGGCTGGTTCCCACCAGGCCAATATCGACGCTGCCTGATGCCAGAGCCTTGTTCACGTGCCGTCCCGAGTCATATTTGACCCACTTGATCGGGATCCCCAACTCCTTTTCGTGCCACCCCATTTCTTTGACCACCGTCTGGGGATTGGGAACCGCCTGGTAACCGATAACCAACTCTTTGGGTGTCTCCTCAGCCCATATGTCCCCTGCTGTAATTGCACTGAAAAAGAATAGTGTTAGTGCCTCGAGCAAGGCGATATGGATCAAGTACCTGGAGCATTTCATACGATTCTCTCCTTTCTCAACGCCGGCATGATCCCTCAACTGGAAATCCATCCGGCATTGGAAGCATACACTCCCTTGGCCTGTTTAGCTACAGGGTCAAAGCAGGTTAGGTATCAGTACCCTAACAGCCCCGGCAGCCACAGGGAAATAGCCGGGACATAAGCGATGAGAAACACCGCCGATATTTCCACGATCGAAAACGGTATCGCTTTGAGCGAAATATCTTCGATGCTGGTATCGGCGATGCCCGACGCAATGAAGAGATTTTCTCCCAGTGGCGGGGTTTCAAATCCGATCTCACAGCAGACGACCAGGATAATGCCGAAATGGATCGGATCCACACCGAGTTTTACCATCACCGGCAGCAGCACCGGGGTCAGAATCATAATGGTCGCCAGGGTCTCCATAAACATGCCCACAAAAATCAGAAAAGCGATGATCAGCGCTAAAATGATATAGACATTACTGGTCATGGCCAGCAATGCATTGGCGACGATCTCCGGAATACGGTACTGAACCAGCAGCCGGCCGAAGGCACGGGCTGTAAACATGATCAAAAGAACCCGGCCGGTCAGCCAGGTACAGGCCTCCAGGGATTTGGCGCACCCGTTCCAGCGCAGCTCCCTGTGGATGAAAATCCCCACAAACAGGGTGTAAAAGATCGCCACCACCGCCGCTTCGGTGGGGGTGAAAAAGCCGGAATAGATCCCGCCCAGGATTACCACCGGCGCCATCATCGACCAGAATCCGTCTTTGATCGCCTTGCCCAGCGTGCCAACCGACCATTTGTGCCCGCTGCCGGTGTAGCCCTTCTTGCGGCACAGATGGTAATTGACCGCCATGAGACCACCGGCAATGAGGATCCCAGGAACGAATCCCGCGATAAACAGCTTGGCGATGGACTGGTTGCCCGAAACCCCGTAAATCACCATGGGGATGCTCGGCGGGATCACCACGCCGAGTCCGCCGGAGGAGGCCGTGATGGCCGACGCA
>CAMYLH010000517.1 GCA_947259065.1 uncultured Desulfobacterales bacterium | reverse complement strand
ACGGGAGACCTGGACACGATTATGGTGGGCCTGGCCTGCGGGGAGCCCAACCCGCTTTCCTGGGATATTTTACGCGATATTCCCAGTGCATATGTGAGCTGCGACAACTGCGTGGCCGCCAACGGCATGCGAATCCTGGCCAATCCGGTGGGCGGGGACATTTCGGTCGAGGCGGGGGAATCCGGCGCTGTGGCCATCGGTTTGATGGATCTTCTGGCAACCCATAGTGATTTTGAGGCCCTGAAAGACGACCTGGAGATCGGTTCCGATTCCACGCTGCTTTGCTTCAATACCGAGGGCGCCACCGATCCGCTCAACTACCGGGAGATCATCTGGCACGGTAAATATCCGTCTATTGGTTAATTCTACTTTGTCACATTATCGGAGAAAAATATCTTACTCGAATTTCAAAAGATTGTAAGTTCAATTGAGGAAATGAACTAAAATTTGAAGTGAACTAAAATGAGCTAAAATTGTGGTATTCTGTCAATATTTTTAAAAAGAGATAGAGCGAAGCAATTCATTAATTTTAGTCATTTTAGGCAATTTAGGTCACTTTAGGCATTCGTTTGCTCTGCTTTCTCGGTCTGTTAAAACAAGGGGCTGAAACAAAGATAAATTTAAGCAAACAGTTTTACTTTGTGTTTTTGTGACCATTTTTTTGGTTTAACCGGACTGGGAGGATTTGCAGCCATGGCGCAACGAGACTTTATCAGGATTAAGGAGTTGGCCGAGAGTTACCGGCCCGATATGACCCGATTTTTACGCGACATGATCCGTCTGCCCAGCGAAAGCTGCCAGGAAAAGGCGGTTGTCGTGCGGATCAAAGAAGAAATGGAGAAAGTGGGATTCGATAAAGTCGACATCGATCCCATGGGAAATGTCCTGGGCACCATCGGAAACGGCAAGCATCTGATTGCCATGGACGCTCATATAGACACCGTGGGTGTGGGCAACATGGACAACTGGGAATTCGACCCGTACGAAGGCTACGAGGACGACGAGGTGATCGGCGGCCGCGGCGCCTCAGACCAGGAGGGCGGGATGGCTTCCATGGTCTACGCAGGCAAGATTATCAAGGATCTGGAACTGGAAGGCGACTACACCCTGGTCGTGGTCGGCACCGTTCAGGAGGAAGATTGCGACGGGTTGTGCTGGCAGTACATAATCAGGGAATCGGGGCTGAAGCCGGAATTCGTGATCTCGACCGAACCTACCGACGGCGGTATATACAGGGGCCAGCGCGGCCGCATGGAGATCAAAGTAGAAGTCAAAGGTGTCAGTTCCCACGGTTCTGCCCCCGAGCGCGGCGACAATGCCATTTTCAAGATGGGTCGTATCCTGGGTGAGCTGGAAGAGCTGCACGGCCGCCTGAAAACCGATGACTTTCTGGGCAAGGGCTCCCTGACCGTCTCTGAAATTTTCTATACGTCACCATCCCGCTGTGCGGTGGCTGATGGCTGTACCATCTCCATCGACCGCCGCCTGACCGCAGGTGAGGACAAAGAGTTGGCCTTGCAGCAAATCCGAGACCTGCCTGCGGCCAAGGCCGCCGATGCCCAAGTCTCCATGTACACTTACGATAAACCCTCTTACACAGATCTGGTTTATCCGACCGACTGTTATTTCCCCGCCTGGGTGATTCCACAGGACCACACGGCGACCCAATCGGCGGTGGCAACCTACAAGAACTTGTTCGACGAAGAGCCCCGGGTGGACAAATGGACATTTTCCACCAACGGCGTTTCCATTACGGGCATGTTTGGCATTCCTTGCGTAGGCTTTGGGCCGGGCAAGGAATCCGAGGCCCATGCACCTAACGAAAAAACATGGAAAGCCGATCTGGTGCGTTGTGCCGCCTTTTACGCTGCGTTGCCGCTTACATACCTGGGAATGATTGAAGAATGAAAATTGCTTATTGTCCGAATTCGGGAGGCAGACCATGAACGCCAAGCTTGTTTTTATCGCCATCGGCGGCAACTCGCTGATCAAGAGCAAAGAACTGCGAACCGTCGAAGATCAGCTTACAGCCATTCGGGAGACGGTCCGGCATGTCGCCGACTTGATCGTCCAGGGCTATCAGGTGCTGATCTCGCATGGTAACGGGCCTCAGGTGGGTTTCATCATGCGCCGTTCCGAGGTAGCCCGTCGGGTGACCGGCCTGCACCTGGTACCCCTGGTCAACGTCGTGGCTGACACCCAAGGCTCCATCGGCTATCAGATTCAGCAGTCCTTGAACAATGAATTAGCCGGCCGGAATACCGCCGGGCAGTGCGTCACGGTGGTCACCCAGGTCGTGGTAGACCGGGACGATCCCGGTTTTAAGGAACCGGCCAAACCGGTGGGTGAATTCTTCGACGCAGAGCAGTTAGCAGACATCCGCCGGGACTATCCGGATTGGTCCCTGGTCGAAGATGCGGGCCGCGGCTTTCGCCGGGTGGTGCCTTCTCCGGAACCCCGCGAGGTCGTCGAAAGGCCGGTGATTGAATCGTTGCTCAACAGCGGTTACCACGTGGTGACCGTGGGCGGCGGCGGGATTCCAGTAATACGAACCGATGAGGGTCTGGAGGGTGTCGATGCCGTCATCGACAAAGATCTGGCTTCAAGCTTGCTAGCCAACCAGTTGGGTGCCGGCCTGCTCATCATCTCAACGGCGGTAGAGCAGGTCGCCTTGAATTTCGGCAAACCCGATCAAACGGCCATTGCTAGAATGACCGTTGCCGAGGCGGAGCAATACATTGCGCAGCGGCACTTCGCCCCCGGCAGCATGCTGCCCAAGATTCAATCCGCTCTGCATTTCTTAAAAAACGGGGGACAGGAAGTCATCATCACCGCCCCCGAATTCATTAAAGAGGCCGTCACCAGTGGCCGCGGCACCCATATTGTGCCTTAGAAGAAGGCAGAGGACAGAATTCAGAGGACAGAGGTCAGAAGGCAGATGTCGGAAGTCAGAGGACAGAGGTCAGTCTATCCGCTAGCCTGAAAATTGGCCACTTAAATCGAGTAATAGACTTGGCCCTTATGGCGTTTATCAAAAAACGAACGAATGTCGAATTGCAGAATTCTTTCTGTTTTATTATTTGAA
>CAMYLH010000516.1 GCA_947259065.1 uncultured Desulfobacterales bacterium | reverse complement strand
AATCCTGCGCTGAACGGGTTTGAACCCATCGCCGATGAACGGCAGGGCCCGGTCCATGATAACGTACATGGCATAGTTCAGGTATGAAGGCCTTACAAAGGCGTCCAGAGAAATCTGTTCGATGCCTTCATAGGAAATTGCTTCGTTTTGGGACATTGTTGTAGTACTCCGGTTCAGAGGTTCAGAGGTTCAGGGTTCAAAGGTTCAGAAGTTCAGAGTTTAAAGTGATATGGCCGCAAAAAGGCGCAAAAAGCACAAAAACAAAATTTCAGCGCTTGTAATTTAAATGTGTTACAACGAACAAAAGTCGAGATTCTGGCTTTTTACGAATCCATCAAAGTTATGTTACCGCAATATCCTTAAATCTTACTATTCTCATTTATTTAACAGCCAACCGTGAAGCGGCGCTATAATGGCTATATAACGCATACGGATCGACGCGGGCAGAATTGATGTGAACCCGAAACCTCTGAACCTTGAACCCTTGAACGGTTATATTTAAATGACATCAGGATCAGCCAGATCGCCTTCTTTTTCGAGCCAGAGCTTGCGATCCCGCGATCTTTTTTTAGCCAGCAGCATGTCCATAGTTTCGAAAATACCCTTTTCATTATCGAGAGTCAGCTGGATCAATCGCCGCGAGTCGGTAAGCATGGTCGTTTCCCGCAGCTGGCCTGGATTCATTTCGCCAAGTCCTTTGAAACGCTGAACATTGGGCTTTATTTTCTTTGCCGAACCGTCCATCCGTTTCAAGATGTCATCCTTTTCCGATTCATCCAGAGCGTAATAAACCTTTTTGCCCTGATCGATCCGATAAAGGGGGGGCATAGCAACAAAAATATTTCCCGCTGCAACCAGGGGCTTGAAATGCTGCAAAAACAGGGCACAGAGAAGCGATGCAATGTGAAGCCCGTCCGAGTCGGCATCAGCTAAAATAATGATTTTCTTATAGCGAATGCCTGAAAGATCCGAATTACCCGGATCGACGCCCACGGCAATTGCGATATCATGAATTGTACTTGATTTTAAAACGCTGGCGGTTTCCACCTCCCAGGTGTTCAGTATTTTACCCCTCAAAGGCAGCACTGCCTGAGTTTGTTTGTCGCGGGCCTGCTTAGCGGATCCGCCGGCGGAATCACCTTCCACCAAAAAAAGCTCGCTTTCGACGGGATCCTGGGAAATGCAGTCTGCCAGTTTGCCCGGGAGGGTGGGACCGCTTCCCATTTTTTTTCGTACGACTTTTTTGGCGGCCTTAAGCCTTTTGCGCGCGTTTTCAATGGCCATCTCGGCCAGTTGTTCGCCTGCTTCGGTGTGATGGTTGAGCCACAGGGCAAAGGCATCTCTGACGACATTGGCGACAAACGACGCAAATTGACGAGACCCTAAACGCTCTTTGGTTTGCCCTGAAAATTGGGGATCATTCATTTTTGCCGACAAGACGTAGCTGCACTTATCCCAAATGTCGTCCGGCGCCAGCTTAATGCCACGGGGAATCAGATTGCGAAATTCACAAAATTCTCTTACGGCTGCCAGCAGACCGCTTCGAAATCCGTTCACATGGGTGCCACCTTGGGAGGTCGGAATGAGGTTGACATAGCTTTCGGCAATCACCTGTCCTTGTTCCGGCAGCCAGATAACGGCCCAGCTGACAACTTCTTCTTTGCCCTCCTGGTGCCCGATGAAGGGCGTTTGCGGAATCCGATCATACTCCGACAGGTTTTCAAGCAAATAGTCTCTGAGACCATCTTCAAAATACCAGGAATCCGTTTCGCCGCTGTGCCTGTTTGTAAAGGTAACTGTCAGGCGGGGGCATAAAACGGCTTTGGCACGCAGGATGTGTTTTAATCTGCGCACAGAAAAATGAATTGTATCAAAATATTGTTTATCCGGCCAAAATCTAATCGTCGAACCGGTGTTACGTTTTCCAACTGTTCCGATTTTTTCCAGTTTGGATGCTTTTTTACCGTTCTTAAAGGAAATCGCGTATTTGTTGCCGTTTCGTTTGATTTCCACATCGAGCCGGGTTGACAGGGCATTAACCACCGACACGCCGACGCCATGCAGACCTCCTGAAAAGCGGTAGTTTTTGATGCCGAACTTAGCCCCGGCATGAAGCTTTGTCATAATAACCTCGACGCCCGTCATCTTTTCGCCGGAATGCATGTCGGTCGGCATGCCGCGGCCGTCATCACTGACTTCGAGTGACCCATCCGTGTGATAAATAACATCGATCCGTTTGGCAAAGCCGGCGATGGCTTCATCAACCGCATTATCGATGACTTCCTGGGCCAGATGGTTCGGTCGGGTGGTGTCCGTATACATGCCGGGTCTGCGCCTGACCGGATCAAGACCTTTCAATACTTCCAACGACGACGCATCGTAATTCGCGCCGGCGGCGTTATTGAACATGCTGCTATTTTTAATAGTAATACTCCTAACCGGGGCGATCCGGAAAAAGGGTCACAACCGCTCAACCTATATCAGTGTCTTGGCGGCGAAACTGTTTGGCCACGACAGGCATATAAAAAACTGACTGAAATCTAACCAGGCTATCCGATATCAAAAGGGGATTAAAAAAATCGGGGTTGGAATTGATCCGGTCCCGATTCTATGGTTCTATAAACGGTCCATCCTGATGATAATTTTAGCTCGAAAATTGTATTATATCAATTGAATATTACAGATGCTCGGACAACCGGTTTATAGATGCAGAATAACCCTTCGTTGCTTGTATGTCAACGATTACCTCGCTACCATATGTTGTGTAGGCAGAAGCGGTGCCTCATTGGCCGTGGAGAGTCTGTGCTCATCATCGAATACCTGATTCTTGCATGACATTTAATGAGAAGTTTGGATAATATAAGACAACAACTGTTTGTGAGAATCTGAGCAGCAAAGCCAAATACAAATGAATAAAAAGGAAGATGGTCCATTTTTTCTTATTCATTTTCACCCTTCGGGCGAGCCGGAGGCTTTCATCTGCTGCGTTATTAAGGGCTCGGCATAGTACACTATAGCCTCGCCCTTAAATGCCTTGCATATGAAAGCCTCCGACTCGTGCAAAATTTAAGTGCTAACAGCCACATACC
>CAMYLH010000515.1 GCA_947259065.1 uncultured Desulfobacterales bacterium | reverse complement strand
GATATCGGTTACAAATCCGAGGGGCAGATTCGGATTCACGAATTTAAAAATGAAGACGGAGAGATCACTGCCAAACTGGGCGACAGCGTTGAGGTAATGGTCGAATGGTGGGATGACGAGGAAGAACGCGTCGTTCTCTCCAAAGAAAAGGCTGCCAACATCAAAATATGGGATGCCATAAAAAAATCCTATGAAGAGGATGGAACGGTTGAAGGCGTCATCTCAAATCGGGTAAAAGGCGGTTTTTCAGTAGATATCGGTGTCCAAGCCTTTTTGCCGGGCTCCCAGGCAGACCTGCGACCTATTCGCAATCTCGACGAACTTGTCGGCCAGACATTCGAATTCAAAATCCTAAAATATAATCGAAAACGCAGCAATATCGTCTTGTCTCGTCGGGCAATATTGGAGAAGGATCGGGAATCCAAAAGAGCGACCACTCTCGCATCGATTCATGAGGGCCAAGTTATCGAAGGTATTGTTAAAAATATCACCGACTACGGGGTATTCATCGATCTTGGCGGTGTAGACGGATTGCTCCACATTACCGACATTTCCTGGGGAAGAGTCAAGCATCCTTCGGAACTATATACCGTGGGTGATACGATTCGCGTAAAAGTGTTAAGTTTCGATTTAGAAAAGGAACGGGTGTCACTGGGTATGAAACAACTCACCGTTGATCCGTGGTCGATTGCCGCGGAAAATTATCCGGTGGGCGCCCGGGTTAGCGGTGTGGTGGTCAGCTTAACCGACTACGGTGCTTTCATCGAATTGGAGGAAGGGATTGAGGGATTGATTCACGTCTCGGAGATGTCTTGGACCCGGAAAGTCCGCCATCCCTCCAAAGTGGTTTCCGTCGCTGAAGAGGTCGAAGCGGTAGTGCTTGATATTAAACCGGAAAGCCGCAGAATATCCTTGGGAATGAAGCAGGTCGTGCCAAATCCGTGGGATGTCATCGCTGAAAAATATCCCGTGGGTACAACCATTGAGGGTAAGATAAAGAACATTACCGATTTCGGCCTGTTTATTGGTATCGACGAGGGAATTGACGGGCTTGTCCACATTTCGGACATATCCTGGATCAAGCGGATAAAACATCCGTCCGAGCTCTATAAAAAAGGGGATGTTATCCAAGCTATCGTACTGGATATCGAAAAGGAGAGCGAACGCTTCTCCCTTGGGATTAAGCAGCTTGAGGACGACCCCTGGAAAACTGTGGCTGAACGTTACGAAGTCGGCAAAGAGATCACCGGCATGACTGACTTCGGGATTTTTGTTGAACTCGAGGAAGGCATTGAAGGTCTTGTTCATGTGTCGGAGATCAGTAAAGAAAAGATCAAGACACCGGTTGGAAAATATAACATCGGTGAAATTATCACTGCCAAGGTAATGAATATCAACAGTGATGAAAGACGAATCGGATTGTCCATCAAACGTATGGAAATAGATGGCGAACAAGGCCTTCTTGACGATTATGTCAACAATATGGGGCCTGCAACATCCAGCTTTGGCGAAATCTTACGGGAAAACCTCCAGGAAAAATTAAACGAGGATTAAAGAATCAGCCACTGAGACACGAAGGCACAAAAAAGATTAATAAGTCGCTATAGCATCTGCCCTGTCTCGCGCAAGCGTGACGGGGCAGATTTTTTATATACCCAGGTTGATCGGTTCAGCCTGCGACGAGCTCAGCCGAATCGGGTTCAACGTTCCGTGCTGAAAAAAATCAGACAGCTCGCATCAAATGGATCGTGTCTTCATCTGGTTATAAATCCGTTTTATTCAATTAGGATTTCCCCTGATCATTCAAAAATTCTCACATCTCCCATACCTTCGCGGATGACCTCGGGTATGTCATTTATCAAAGAGATGACACTTGACGGCCTGCCGGGCACGATGCTGCCATCAATGACGGCATCGATGCGGTTGCCGAAATAATCGTGAATTAAGGATGAATTATGAAAAATCGTACCGTCCGACATGGTGGCGCTGGTGGTTATTATGGGATTTCCCAATTCGTTGACAAGGGCGAGGCAAATTGAATTATTCGGTACCCGAATTCCGGCGGTTTTACGTTGGGTCAGCATAATTTTAGGGACCAGTTTCGAGCCTTCCAGAATGAAGGTATACGGACCCGGCAAAAGTCGTCTCATGGTTTTATAGGCATAATTGGATACCTTAGCATAATGGCTGATGTTCTTGAGTCCGGAACAAATGAAGCTGAATGGTTTGCTTTTGTCCCTTTGTTTTATCTGATAGATCCTTTCTATGGCTTTTTTATTCATAATGTCGCACCCAATACCATAATTGGTATCGGTCGGATAGATGACGACACCACCCTTTTTTAGGATCTCCACGACTTTCTCGATGAGTCGTGGTTGGGGGTTGTGAGCGTTAATATTGATCAGCATAACGGATTTGGCACTGGTTTAGATTTGTCTATGATCGTTTATCCTCTATTGCATGCCGGCAGTACATGGTAATATTGTACGATAAATGTATCGAGAAAAATACTGGTATTTAACCTTCTCGGAAATTAAAATAGGATTACAGCCTCATTTCTCCATTTTAGTAAAGTTTATCCGTGTACCTGAGCATCAAAAAAGCCTTTTCTTTAATATGGGTCTGCCCATGCTGTCAAGATTACAATAAAGGATTGCCAAAGGGACGATCATTTGCTATTCGATGCCTGAAGT
This sequence comes from uncultured Desulfobacterales bacterium, assembly GCA_947259065.1. Lineage (GTDB taxonomy): Bacteria > Desulfobacterota > Desulfobacteria > Desulfobacterales > JAFDCJ01 > JAFDCJ01. Next base: position 1,656 of record CAMYLH010000515.1, on the reverse strand, counting down.
TTTCAGTTTCCAATTTCCCGTTTCATAGAGAGGTCTCCAATGCCGAAAATTCCCCTTGAAGAAGTATATTCGTTTGAGGATGTCCTGCTGGTCCCCAATTATTCGGATGTATTGCCGAAAGACGTCAATGTCAGCACTCAGTTGACCCGAAATATTAGCCTCAATATTCCCATTGTCAGTGCCGCCATGGACACCGTTACCGAGTCGGATGCGGCCATTACCATGGCCAGGGAGGGCGGCATGGGCTTTATCCACCGCAACATGAGTATCGAGAGCCAGGCCATGGAGGTGGATAAAGTTAAAAAATCCGAAAGCGGGATGATTGTTGATCCGGTTACCATCCATCCGGGACAAAAGGTAAGTGAGGTTCTAAGTTTGATGGAAACGTACCGAATTTCCGGTGTCCCCGTGACCAGCGGCGATCAACTTGTCGGGATCGTAACAAACCGGGATCTACGCTTTGAAACCAATCTGGAGAAAAAAGTCTCGGAGGTGATGACCAAGGACAATCTGATAACCGTCTCCGAAGGGATCTCTCTGGAAGATTCGAAAAAGCTGCTGCATCGGCACCGTATTGAGAAACTTCTGGTGGTGGACAAAGAGGGCCATCTGACGGGATTGATCACTACCAAGGATATTGAAAAAATCAAAAAATTCCCCAATGCCTGCAAGGATTCCCTGGGGCGGCTGCGGGTGGGTGCTGCGGTTGGTGTCGGACCGGATATGACCGAGCGTGCTGAGGCGCTATTGCGAGCCGGAGCTGATGCAATTGTGATCGATACATCTCATGGCCATTCGGCAAATGTCATCAATGCTGTTAAAGCCTTAAAGAGCGCATTTGACGACTTTGAGTTGATCGCCGGCAATGTGGGCACGGCAAAAGGTGCCGAAGACCTCGTCACTGCCGGCGTTGACGGTGTCAAGATCGGTATCGGAGGCGGCTCCATTTGCACGACCCGAATCGTAGCCGGCATCGGCGTGCCCCAGTTGACCGCAATCACCAATTGCCGGTCCGTCTCAGGCAAAACCGGTGTTCCTTTGATAGCAGATGGTGGTATTCGATTTTCCGGAGATATCACTAAGGCGATCGGAGCCGGTGCTCACTGCATTATGGTCGGAGGGCTTTTAGCCGGAACCGAAGAGAGTCCGGGGGAAGTGGTCTTCTTTCAAGGCCGCAGCTACAAAATGTATCGGGGCATGGGCTCGATTGAAGCTATGAAAAAAGGCAGTAAGGACCGTTATTATCAAAGTGAGCAAGCCGAAAATGACAAGCTGGTTCCAGAGGGTATCGTCGGTCGGGTACCCTACCGGGGCTCCCTATCGGCAAACATTTTCCAGCTCATCGGCGGCTTGAAAGCCGGGATGGGATACTGCGGCTGCAGAACCCTGGATGAGCTGAGGGAGAAAGCGCGATTTGTAAAGATCAGTGCCGCCGGCATGCGCGAAAGCCACGTCCATGATGTAATCATTACCAAAGAGGCGCCGAATTATCGGCTGGAGTAGGAATGGGGAAGGCGGAATGCGGAATGGGGAAGGCGGAATGAAATATGGAGAAGGTGGGAAGAAGGGTGATGGACGATGGAAGAGGGAAGAAGGACGAAAAGAGGGCAAACAAGATCAGAACAGTGAGAGAATTAACCGATTCCGGACAGGTAG
>CAMYLH010000514.1 GCA_947259065.1 uncultured Desulfobacterales bacterium | reverse complement strand
TCATCAATTTCCATACATAATCCCAATAGTTGTGGATAAAGAATCGGGGCCAGAGGCTCGTAATTTTCAGTATTCGCCGCCATTCGGTTTTGGACCCAATCAAATTGTATCTGGGTATATGGACAGGCGGTACATACAAAATGAGCACCCGCATCTTTGGCACTGGAAATCTTTTTTAATGCCATGTCCATTCCCAGGCGATCGTTGATTCCTGTTAGGGGCGCTCCGCAACAATCCAGCTTGCGAGTCCATTCGACACTGTAAGCACCGGTGATTTCGACCAGTTCATCAAACAGTTGCGGAGATACCGGATCATCGAACTCGGTGACCATACTCGGTCGCAGCGCATGGCACCCGTAGCTGGTTGCGATCTGAAGTCCATTAAAGGTTTTGGAAATAAAAGGCTTCAATTTTTCCATCCCCACATCTCGGTGCAGCACCGACAGTAAATGGTTTATTCGAACACTACCTTCATAGTGAAGTTTTTCCCTGCCCAAAATGGTGTTAATATCACTTTTTAAGTCCGCATCCTGGCGCAACTGGTATTCGGCCGTTTTTAAGGTCCCGTAGCAGCATTTGCACATCGCCATCAGGTCAAGACCGGCGGCTTCGGCGACCGCTAAATTTTTAGCAGCTGAAAGAACAAAGGCTTGATGATTGATATTTCTGGCTGGATAACCACAACAATTAAATTCTGTAAATTCAACGAGCTCGATGTCCAATTTTTTAAAAACCGCCTCTGTGGCCTCAGCATACTGACTGACTCTTGCGGGGATGTTACAGCCAACGAATAATGCAAATTTCATTACTAGCCCTTTTCTTTCGCAGCAGCATTTTTAAGATCAAACAGCAGGTCGCAAACCTCGACCTGTTGCGGACAGTTTTCCTGGCATTTATAACATGTCAAGCAGTCCCAGATCATTTTTGCTCCAGCAGCCATTTCTGTTAAACCCAGTCCCAGACAACCCATTATTTGATGCGGTAAAAGTCCCAGAACCTGCTCCGGACGTTCATAGTTACCGACGACCGGACATACCGTGGTACAGCTCTGACAGCTGAAACAATGTGCAAACGTATCTTCTTTTAATACCGGTTTTGGGTTTTCGTGTTGCTGAATATTCAAAGGAATTACAACATCCTCACGCATCAATGCTTTAAACTGCCCGGCAACCGTTTCATTGGCTTTTTCGATCGGCAGCGTGTAGTTACCGGCTGTAAGCTTTGGCTGAATCAGCAGGCCGCGGGCAAAGGAAAACGGCGTCAATATAGCGGCCAGCGGCGGACCTTTTACCAGCAATTCTTCCCGAACGGCATACCACAATTCCTTTAGCTGAATGCCGGAAGGACAGCGAACCGTGCAGCGGTCACAATTGGTGCATAAAAAGACACCTTCCTGGATGGCTTTCATCTGCTGATTATCCAACTGTTTTCCGGAAACCATTTTTTTCAGGAAGGCCATCTTCTCGGAAGGCAAAATATACTCATTGCCAATCGCTTCGTATATCATCCCGGCTGAGCAATTAAGACTGCAGCTCCCGCAGTGGGTGCAGGCATCTAATTCCACCATCTGGCGCGTTAAAATGTTTGCCGGCAAAGATCTTTTTTGATCCATCACCCGACCGGCTATTAAGCTTAGCGGAACGGCAATGATGTGAAACATTTTACTGAACGGAAGATAGGCAAGGCCCGCAAAACAACCGATAATATGAATATACCAGAGGATGGTAATGCCTTCGGCCTGATCCAGCCACAATGCCACCGGCTTGATGATTTTGGCCAGGGTAAATCCGCTAAATGCCCATTTCGCTGAAGCGTGACAATCCAGACAGTTGCCTTCGTGCACTTCCAGACCGGCGGATAAAAGATCTTCATCAAAGGGACCTTTGATATTGGGCGAAACAATTCCATATTCCTTTACCCAGACGGCTTCAAGGGCATTAATTTCTTCTTCGTCGTCCATACCGGCATAGTCTTCCACCATACGCATAAACTCACCGTGGGATGTTATCGACAGCCCTTCCAATGCAATTCCGGAAAACATGATAACAGCCAAGATCATAATGGCATAGTGATCTCTGGGGCCGGTCCTAAGGCGCGGGGTCCTTGAAAAATAACGGCGAAAAACCGCCAGCGCCACACCGACGATCACCATGACGCCGAAAAGATCCCTCAAAAAGAAAAAAGGGTTCACCGTTGCGTAATAATCACTAAAAAGTGCTTCGGTAACGACTGTGTCCAGCGCATGCATTATCAGCAGCAGCATGAACCCATAAAATATCAGCATGTGCGCCAGCCAGCGGGTCACATCTTCCTTGAAAACTCTTCCCTGCAGCAAGACATCAACCAGGATCACTTTGAGAACAATAAGAAGCTTTGCGCTGAAAACCACACTTAAAATGCCCCCGACTGCTGAGCGCACTCTTTGGGGGGTTGTGATGGTTTGGGCAGGGGCTGCAATCTTTTTAATAAACCAATTTGAAACTTTATAGATTAAGCCGAGGAGAAAAATAACGAGAGCGGTCAGAAACAGAGAATTGAACATTGGTTAACCATCTCCAGCGTGTTCGCTTTTTGAGAAGCTAAATCCTCCGGGCCTCCGGTGCCGCTTCCAACCCGTATGTTTAATGGCCGAATTCCGGCTCGGAGAACGTGGTGAGAGTTAATCCGGCGGTGATTATCTGAGACAGCATAACCCAAGAAGCAGCAGCGCAAGAGAGTGCTGGGCCTGGATTAGTATAGATTCTAAATAGAAGGACGCGGAAATTCCGAGATGCTTAGCCAAATGTTGCGCTTGATACTGAAGCGTATTCAAGACAAGGCAACGAAGGTAAACCATAATATTCAGCTGCTTGCCCAACCCGGAAGACGAACATGTTTCGCGAATGGTAAGTACCCGCGTCCCTGATCCCTCAAATGCCGTGGATAATTTATTGCGACAAGGATGCCTTTTGGGCCCATTCTTTGTCCATTTTCTCTTTCCACTTTGGACGCTTTTTGCGTTTCTTTGCTTTTTCGATGGTTTCCGGAATCAGCCTGAGTAATTTTGGTTTGTCGACCGGCTTATCGAGAAATGCGTCCGGTTTGAAATAGTCATAGTC
>CAMYLH010000513.1 GCA_947259065.1 uncultured Desulfobacterales bacterium | reverse complement strand
GATCTCCTCACCAGCGGAATTTTCGGGGCCCATTTTGTGAACGTGGTCAGTCCGAGGTTTTTGCAGGAAATTGTCGAAGGCAGACATGATTTTGTTGAACCTGCCATCCGATGGGAATTAACCAATAAATATAACGCCGAATGCGCTGAAGGTATTCTCAATGCACCAGACCCTTCTTTTAGCCCAACCAACGATCGGGAATTAAAAAAAACATATGGGTCAAAGGACCATATTGCCGGAAAAAAAGAAAACAAGCGTTATTTGCAAAGAAAGCTGGGATTGATACGAGATGATCAGGCGCCCATTTTTTTCTGGCCGTCTCGACTGGATCCGGTCCAAAAAGGGTGTCAGTTGCTGGCGGAAATTTTCTATAAGATAATTTCCGAATACTGGTCTCAGAACCTGCAAATTGTGTTTGTGGCCAATGGTGACTATCAGATGGTTTTTAGAGACATTGTCACTTTTCACGGAATAAAAAAACGCGTGGCCATTTGCGACTTCAACGACGACTTGGAACATTTAGCCTATGGTGCTGCGGATTTCATACTGATGCCCTCAAGTTTTGAACCCTGCGGCCTGCCGCAAATGATCGCTCCCCTCTACGGCACTCTTCCGGTTGCACATGACACCGGGGGCATTCATGATACCATCACTCACCTGGATATTGAGCAAAACAATGGAAACGGATTTCTTTTTAAAATCTATGATGCCGCCGGTCTTTACTGGGCGATCCAACAAGCGATGAAATTCTATAGCTTGCCTCTGAAAATTAAATCACCACAAATTCAGCGTATTATGGAAGAAAGCGCCGCCACCTTCACCTATTCCAATACGGCCCGCCAGTACATCAAATTGTATGAAAAAATGTTACAACGTCCGCTGATCAATCAGGCAATAGATCCAGTCTGTGTTGACAAAAACCATAAAGATCAATAGCCACAAATGCCGACTCCCAAAAAGCCTTTTCAAAACGATGCAGCAAGCAGTTTACTAAAGAAAGATCCTTACTTAAAGCCCTACGAAACTATTTTTCACCAGCGTTTATCCAATATCATTGCCGCCGAAAAGCGTCTCACTGAAGGGAAAATAACTCTAGCGGACTTTGCCTCCGGCCATGAGTATTTCGGTCTTCATTTTGCAGGTAACCAATGGATATTTCGAGAATGGGCGCCGAATGCGTCCCAAATATTCCTGATCGGAGATAGAACTGGATGGCAGGAGACACGCGAATATGCGCTTCAGCGGATCAGCGATCCCGGAGTGTGGGAAATTCATTTGCCCGTCGACAGCTTATCTCACGGAGATCTCTATCGACTGCGTATCCATTGGTCCGGCGGCGAAGGCGACCGCATTCCGGCTTATTCTCGTCGCGTGGTACAAGACCCGCAAACGTTGGTTTTTAACGCACAAGTCTGGAAACCGGATACGCCATACCGTTGGCGATGCTCCGAATTTAGCTACTCAAATGACGCCCCTTTAATATATGAAGCCCATATCGGTATGGCCCAGGAGGAAGAAAAGATCGGTACATACCGTGAGTTCACCCAAAATATTATTCCCCGAATTGTAGAGGCTGGATACAATACGTTGCAGTTGATGGCCATTCAGGAGCACCCCTATTATGGATCGTTTGGATATCAGGTGTCCAATTTTTTTGCGGCGTCATCACGGTTTGGAACTCCGGAAGACCTAAAAGAACTCATCGATACAGCCCACGCAGCGGGATTAAGTGTTTTCATGGACATCATACACTCCCACGCCGTGTCTAACGAAGTCGAGGGGTTGAGCCGCTTTGATGGTACTCTTTACCAGTACTTCCATGACGGACCTCGGGGACGACATGAGCTATGGGACTCCCGATGCTTTGATTACAGTAAACATCAAGTCCTGCACTTTCTGCTCTCCAACTGCCGTTTCTGGCTGGACGAATACAGGTTTGACGGTTTTCGCTTCGATGGGATCACCAGTATGCTCTACCTCCACCATGGAATGAGCAAAGCCTTTACTTCTTACGACGATTATTTCGGAGACGAGGTTGACGACGATGCCTTGACCTACCTGGCCCTCTGCAACCGTCTGATACATGATATTCGCCCCGAAGCAATAACGATCGCCGAAGATGTCAGCGGTATGCCGGGATTGGCTGCGCCGATTAAAGATGGTGGTTTCGGTTTTGATTACCGTTTTGCCATGGGGATTCCGGATTACTGGATCAAGTTGATTAAGGAGATAAAAGATGAAAACTGGCCGATCAGTCGTCTTTGGTATGAACTGACCAATCGGCGGACCGATGAAAAAACCATCAGCTACAGTGAATCCCATGATCAAGCTCTTGTGGGAGATAAATCCATTATTTTCCGCCTCATCGACGCGAATATGTATGATCACATGGGGATCGGAGACGACAATATCTTTGTAGAACGCGGCATGGCTTTGCACAAGATGATCCGACTCATCACCTTGGCAACCGCCGACGCGGGATATTTGAATTTTATGGGCAATGAATTCGGCCACCCGGAATGGATTGATTTCCCGCGCAATGGAAATGACTGGTCCTATAAGTATGCCCGGCGTCAGTGGTCCTTGATGGATGATCCCAATTTAAAATATCAATACCTCGCTCGTTTCGACCGGGATATGATCGGCACCGCAAAAAGGTATGACATTCTAAAGAAAGCCGACCTGCGTCTTCTATACGAGCATTCAGAGAATAAAATAATAATTTTAAAGCGAGCCAGCCTCTTATTGGCGTTTAATTTCCACCCTGATCACTCCTATGCAGATTATCGTTTTGAAGCCCCGCCGGGTAAGTACAAAATGATTCTCAACAGCGATGCCGCCAAATACGGTGGTCATCAGCGACTTGTAGCGGATCAGGAACATCGAACCTTATTTGATGAAAAAATCGGGCGCGGGCAGTATCTTCTCAGTCTCTATTTGCCAAATCGCACAGCATTGGTATTAGAACAACGTCCGCACTGATATTTACAGATCGATAGACGAGACACCCGGCAAATGGGAAGGAAAATCCAGTGGCAAACACCTTAACCACCAGTTTGAGGATTACAAGTTTTTATAATTATAATAGTATTTTAAAACCCTTTTTAC
>CAMYLH010000512.1 GCA_947259065.1 uncultured Desulfobacterales bacterium | reverse complement strand
ATGGTTTCGACTTTGGATAGGTTTTTATTCATTTGCTGAACTTCGTGATGAATCAATTTCTGGATCTCGTCATTTTGGGTCAGGTCGGCAAAGGTGGTAAACGGAATGCGGTTGTCTTGGGCATACTTGGTGACATTGTCTTCGTCGATCAATATGAGTGCGGTTAGAAATTTGCGACGATCGCCGATAACGACGGCATCCTGAATATACGAGCTGAATTTCAGCTTGTTTTCGATGAACGCCGGGGTAATATTTTTCCCTCCCGCTGTAATGATGATATCTTTTTTGCGGTCCATAATTTTAAGATGCCCGTCCACCAGCGCGCCGACATCTCCGGTGTGCAGCCAGCCGTCCTTGACGGTTTCTGCGGTCAGCTCCGGATTTTTATAGTATCCCTGGAATACATTCACACCTTTGGCCAGAATTTCACCATCCTCAGCAATTCTGACTTCTATCCCCGGAAGGGGCCGGCCGACATATCCTAAGCGCGGGTAGTCAATCCCTTGAATCGCGATGACACCGGTGGATTCCGTTTGGCCGTATCCTTCCCTTAAGGGGACGCCCAGGGCATTGTAGAATTCAAACAGCTCCGGCGAGGCTGGGGCAGCCCCGCAAACACCATAGCGCACCCGTTCGAGTCCCAGTTGCCGTTTTAGATGGTAAAACACCAGAAAGTAAAGGGGCCAGTAGGCCAGTCCCCAGAGAAACCGCCGGCTGGAATTTTTTTGCGTGCGCACATGTCGCAGACCGACCCGCACCGCCAGGCGATAAAAAGCCCGTTTGACAAGGGTCGAATCCGACATCCGGATTTCGATCATGGACATGAATTTTTCCCATATGCGGGGGACACTGCAAAAAATGGTGGGCGACACTTCCCGCAGGTTCATGGGCAAGGTGTCCAGACTTTCAACAAAATTAACGGTGCCGCCGTTGTAAATCGCCTGGAATACGGAAAGAAAATTCTCATATATATGGGCCAGGGGCAGATATGACAGCAATTCATCATCCTTACGAAAACCAACGGCCTGGTTAAGTGAATCCGTAAGGCCTATTATGTTATGGTGGCTGATCATTGCCCCTTTGGGACGACCCGTGGTTCCTGAGGTGTAGATCATCATGGCGGTTTGCTGGGGATCAATCGCATCCAGGCGCTCGTTGACACAGGTCGGATAATCCGTGAGGTATTCTTCCCCTTGCTTGAGAAATTCATCATTAAACATGATCCCCTCATGGGTAAAGCCCCAGAGACCTTTGGGATCCCAGACGACCACCTTCTTTAGCTGCTCCAGATCCGGATAAATCTGGAGAACCTTGTCCACCTGCTCTTCATTCTCGACAAAAAGCAGTTTGGCTTCCGAGTGTCCCACCACATAGGCGACCTGTTCCGGAGCATTTGTGGAGTATACACCGCAGGTCACACAACCGATAGCCATGGTCGCCACATGACACACGAGCCATTCGGGCCGATTATCTCCGAGAATCGCCACCCGATCACCGGCTTGGAGTCCGGCCCGAATCAGACCGGCGGCGGTTTTCTTGACCATTTTGCCGTATTCATCCCAGCTGATGCGATTCCAGATACCGAACTCTTTGCGTCGCAAGGCAATTCGATCCCGTTGGGTTTTGGCCTGTTGAAAAAACAGGTGGGGGAGGGTGGCTGCCTTGATCCCCATTACCATGTCCTCCTTTTCTTATATAGTCGCCAGCCCTTGGGTGATGTGGTCTCCTTGCCGACCCCGAGGTATAGCTCCTGTACATCCTCGTTTGCTTGAAGTTCCTGGGGCGTTCCTTCGAGTACGATTCGGCCGGATTCCATGATATAGCCGAAGGTGGCGATACCCAGAGCCAGTTTGGCATTTTGCTCCACCAGCAGAATCGTTGTGCCGGCCTGGCTGATTTTCAGCAGGGCGTCATAAACCTGGCGTGCAACTTTGGGAGCCAAACCCAGAGAGGGCTCATCGAGCATTAGGAGCTTCGGCCGGCGCAGCATGGCCCGCGCCATGGCCAGCATCTGCTGCTCACCACCGGAAAGGGTTTCCGACTCCTGGCCGGCACGTTCTTTCAGAATCGGGAAAAGCTCGTAAATAAAATCGAAGTCATCCTGTAGCTGAGAGTCCTTCCTGCCCCAGCATTCCCAGGCGTGCAATCCGTTCCGGTGCCAACCGATGAATACGTTTCCCCATAAACTGGATGGTGCCTTTTTTGGGTTGATCCTTCAGCAGACCGGCGACGGTTTTCAACAACGTCGTTTTGCCGGCGCCGTTGGGGCCGAGGACCGTAAATATTTCTTTCTCTTTTACTTCCAGCGAGAGCCCATGAAGCGCATAGATGCGGTCGTAATAAAGGGTTTCAATGGTAGCGATTTTTAGCAGGGATGACACAATCAGGTCTCTCCTCTATACATAAAACCGAAGTGGTCATTTAGCATTATCAATAATTTACGGAATTCAAACCCCAAAAAGGTCATCCCGCCGCCGGGAGATATTGCGCTGAAAACCGTGAAAAACTCGGGCCCAAGTGAGGTGTAAAGCCGTCCAGGACCAAATCTGTAAATAGCTTTGAGGAAAATTCTTACCTTGTCTTGCAAATTATCCGAAACAGTCGCTGAACGGCTTAACGCTCACTAACCCCCTCAGACAGTTTCACGATTTGCAACGCAACATCCACCGGCTTTTAGTGAAAAACAACTTTATTTTTACTCTCTCATCCAAATTCCCACTCCCAAATTCAAATTTGTTCCCCTTCCGCCTACCGCATTCCCACTTCCCAATTCCATTCAATCATCGCCAAGATAAGCCTGAATAACAGCCGGGGATCGCTGGACTTCCGCGGGGCTGCCCTGGGCAATCAGCTCCCCATGATCGAAGGCGACCATGCGATCCGCCAGGCGGGAGGCGATCTTCAGGTCGTGCTCTACCAAAAGTATGGCGGTCTTAAAGCGTCCGCGGATCTCCGTAATGAGATAGGCGGACTCCTCTTTTTCTTCAGCCGTCAAACCGGCGATGGGTTCGTCCAGCAGGAGCAGGCGCGGTTCCATGGCGATGGCCCGGCCGATCTCACAGCGTTTCTGAATACCGTAAGGACAGTCGGAAATCCGGGCCTGCCGATAGGCCTGCAGGTCCAGAAAATCGATGATTTCTTCGACCACCTCGCGATGGCGTAATTCCTCGGCGCGTCTTCTTAAATAGGCGTTGAAAGGATTTTTTTTGAAGTGTATGTGTCGGCCCAGCAGCAGATTGTCGAGGACTGACATGTGAAGGAAAAGGCGTAGATTTTGAAAGGTGCGGGCGATTCCCCTTTTCGCAACAAAATCCGGAGAGAGCCCCAGAAGGCTCTCCCCTTCAAAAGAGATCTCTCCGCCGTCCGGGCGATACACCCCGGAGATGCAATTAAACAGGGTCGTTTTGCCGGATCCATTGGGTCCGATGACGGCCAGGATTTCTTCCGACATCAATTTGAGATCAACGTCCTGTAAGGCACGGATGCCCCCGAAACTAATCGACAGCCCTTGAATGCGCAATATGTCCATAGCCTTAAAACAGGGGCTGAAAAACGGTCCATGGTTCCAGGCCGATAATCTTGCCGCCTTTGGCCTGGGCTATACGCGAAGCGTTATTGCCGTTATGGCGATCCGGCCCGTAGGTGACCCGGGCACCGAGATTTTCGGCTTTCCAATCTTTGATCTGTTCCATGCCCTTTAACAATGTTGCGGTTGTCAGATTACGACCTGCGTTTTTGAGACCCTCTGCCAGGTGCATCATCGATGTTGCGCCAAAAAGGGCCAGAAACTCTTTGCCTTCGATTTTTGGATTGTACTTTTTCAGGATGTCCGCCACCCGGTCGGCATCCGGGTCCGTGCCCGGCAGGCCGGTATTGCCGGGAAGCCCGACGTATGTTCCTTCCCAGGTCGGCCCGGCAATTTTATACATAATGGTATCTGCTAAGGGAAACGACGCCAAAACCCTCGGCTGATAACCAACCTTGGCCATTGTTTTGGTCATGATGGCCGCATGGGTGGGATCGGCATACATTACCAGAGTATCGGCACCGGATTCTTTGAGTTTGAGGGCGTGGGTACTCAGAGCGCGTTCGGTGATTTCATAGGGAACGGCACTCACCAGTTTGGCTTTGTTGCCGGTGGCGGCCAGTCCTTTTTTGATACCTTCCAGTCCCATTTTGCCGTAATCGTCATTCTGATAAAAGGCGGCGACTTTTTTGCTGGCCAGATTCTTGACGGCCCAGGTGGTCATATATTTCCCCTCGTCTTCGTAATCAGGGTAAGTGACAAACGCATATTTCAACGATTTCGGAGATACCCGGGTCCAGATCCGGATATCACCGTAGGCCGTAATCAACGGAATTTCGTTTTCACCAAAAAAATCCTTGGAGGCGTTCACAATCGCCGTGCCGAGAAGACCGCAGACCGCAAATACTTTGCTTTTCATTTCCCGCAGGTTTGCCATGGCCCGGGCGGGATTATATCCGTCGTCCTTTAACAGTATCTTGATTTTACGGCCATGGATTCCGCCCTGGTCATTGATATAGTCGGCCCAGGCCTTGCCGCCCAGCCCGGTTACACCCCACAGCGCTGCTGGGCCCGAAAGCGGTGTCGTCCAGCCAATGACCACTTCAGTGTCGGTTACACCGCGCACCTCTGCTGCACTGCCGATAGATGGAAGGGTTAAAATGAGTGCAAGCAGGATTCCGATCCAATAAAATGTCTTTCTCATCATGACCTCCTTTTACTTAAAGGGTTGTTACTTATTTCCAAATTGAGCGATTTCTTACTCGATCTGCACCGATATCCTGCGCATCTCTTGACAAAAGAACACTCAACTTAGGTTATAATAAAATTAATTCAAATTTTGAATATGTTACATTAAAAAATTGTTTTTTATTTGTCAACGTAAAAACCGATGAGACAGCAGTCCAGAATATCAGATAATATTTGCCTAAATAACAGATAGTTGAAATTATACTTTCCAACGGCTCATAGCCTAAGGCGCCAGGACAAAAATAGGCTTATCTTTGGGAAGGCATCCTTGAGTGCCGACGATCATAAGGGCTATATAAGCGGGATTATTGGCCATGTATTCGAAAACTTCGGCTATCTAAGAAAAAGGCGGCTCACGGGGATATGAGCCGCCTGGGGGGAAGAGGCATCTTTATAATTAAGAAGCACTCTACAGGGGAACTAAGATCTATTATACCACCATGTGGCATGTCAAGCTTTTTTTTTAGT
>CAMYLH010000511.1 GCA_947259065.1 uncultured Desulfobacterales bacterium | reverse complement strand
TCAATTTCACAAATTTGTGGATTCCGCAATACGCGATGCACTGTCCGAATAGAACTATAGTAGAAAGTTAGAAACAGAACAGGACTATCGAACAAATCAGTTGCGCTAACGGGAACCATCTGGCGGGTTGATCGTTCAAGGCTTTACAAGCGTGGAATTCAGGAGGTCCGTACCTCACTTCCACGTTCGGTCCAGCTGTCCAGAGAATTAGAGATTGACAGAGTCGATCCAAGGTGGTATTTTGGTGGTATGAAAATCAAGACATCTATAACACTATCAAACGAGGTACTTAAAGCTATCGATCTGTACATCGGTGAGTACAGAAGCCGATCGGAATTCATTGAAACTGCGGTGCGGAAATTTATCGCCCAGTTGGCACGAAAAGAGGCTGAGCGGAGGGATCTCGAACTTATAAATAGGCATTCGGATTCTCTCAACGCTGAAGCAGAAGATGTACTCTCTTATCAGGTCCCGCTATGAGACGGGGTGAGTTGTATAGAGTCAGACGACCATCGTCGCGTGATCCAAAAAAATCTCGAGTATTTGTTATTGTCAGCCGCCAGATACTAATTGATTCCCGATTCTCGACGGTAATTTGTGCCCCCGTTTACACGACCTCCAAAGGCCTTTCAACCCAAGTTGCAGTTGGAATCGACGAAGGTCTGAAACATGATAGTAGCATTCATTGCGATGAACTCATCAGCCTTCCGAAAAACATGTTAACAGATTATGTCGGCAATCTCCCCACTGAGAAATTATATCTTCTTGAAAGAGCACTAAAAATTGCGCTGCAATTGAACAATGAATAAGAAAACCGAACAATCGGATTAAGGCTGACCGAAAAAGCCATGCCGATTTTACGTTTTTCAGAAATTTTTTATAAACGAGTTGTTAGCGCTATTTATCATTGGCTTTTTCGTCAGCTTATCCGAAACGGTTCGCTTAAAATATAAGACCTGGAAAGACACTATTTCTTGGGGATAGACAAACGCTTTCGGCCTGGCAGCACAGTCCTCACTCCGCAGATTCAACGGAACAATCCAAGCAAATGATCGAAAACTTAGCTGGCTTAATCAAATGAGTAGAGGAACTTTCAGACGTCGATGTCGTCTTGATCACCCATGACCATTATGATCATTTGGAAAAATCAACGCTGGTTACGATTAATGAAAAGGTCGAACGTTTTATCGTACCGTTAGGCATTGGCGCACTATTAGAGGATTGGGGAATAAATTCTAATAAAATCAAACAGCTAATAAATCGCTGCACTGGGTTTTTACTCCCCTAGGCATCGGATCATATTTTAAAAAAGAATTGGTATGACTGCATTTCTTATCAGATTTGCGGATAAAAACTTCTAACGTTTCGCTAGAGATGGACTGTGAAATGCGTGCGCATCTCACAGCCACTCAGCTCAAGGCGTTCTACTTAAAACAAATTATTGACTGATTGTATATATGGATGGTATACACGACACATGGTCAAACCAAACAAAATATTGGCCAATTGCACCGGTTTCGAATGGGACCATGGAAATATCACCAAGAATTGGGACAAACATGATGTAACATCCATTGAATGCGAGCAAATTTTCTTTAATAAACCGCTAATTGTCAAACGCGATAGCAAGCATTCCAAATTTGAAAATAGATATTACGCCCTTGGTCGAACTGATATGAACCGACTGCTATTTGCTGTATTCGCTGTACGAAACGAAAAAATAAGAATCATTTCAGCACGGGACATGACAGTTCCGGAGATGGAGAGATATCAAAAATGAAAAAGAAAATACCAAAATTCAAAACAGAGGTTGAAGAACGCAAATTTTGGCAACAAAATGATTCTTCGGAGTATATCGATTGGGCCGATGCTGAAGAGGTTGTTTTACCTCGGCTAAAGCCTTCAACCCGAAAAATATCAATTCGTCTTCCTGAATCTATGATAGAAGAATTAAAAGTTCTTGCAAATAAACGCGATGTTCCCTACCAATCGCTGTTAAAAATATTCCTATCTGAGCGAATTAATTCTGAATTACATCAATAAAAACGAACGTAGCAGAACATCCCAATTCACCGGATGCAAAAGGCCGCGGCCTTTTTATTAATGTGGTTCCTCAAAAATTTTTCACCTTGCAGAATTTGGTGGTAGCCTTTTGCACTCGGTGTTTGGGAACGTTAAAGGACGTAACCCGTATGCACCAAATTCTTGTTTACGCGGATTCCTTAAGTTGGGGGATTATCCCAAGCACCCGTAATCGATTCCGTTTTGAGCAACGGTGGCCGGGGGTAATGGAGTTGGAACTCGCTCGAATGGGCCAATCAGTGCGAGTCATAGAAGATTGTCTCAACGGCCGGCGTACAGTTTGGAATGATCCATTCAAACCTGGGCGAAACGGTCTAGTCGGAATCGAACAACGTATTGAGGTCAATTCGCCATTGTCGTTGGTCATCCTGTTTCTTGGAACGAATGATTTTCAGTCAATGCATGAGCACAATGCTTGGCATTCGGCTCAGGGAATAAGTGCACTAATTTCTGCTATAAAACGTGCTCCCATTGAACCGGGTATGCCCGAGCCCAAAATACTTGTGGTTGCGCCGCCGGCGCTTCAAAAGGCGAAAGGCCCTATCGCGCCCAAGTTCGAGGGAGCAGAACATAAGGTCATAGACTTAGCGTCTGCTATTGAGCTAATTGCCGCTGAAAATAGCTGCCCGTTTTTCAACGCAGGAACGGTTACCAACACCAGCAAAGTTGACGGAGTACATTTAGATGAAGATCAACATCTTGCGCTTGGAAGGGCGTTGGCGGCGAAAGTGAGGGAGTTATTTTCAGAGAGTTAACACCACCTAACCATCGCGTCAACAAGGACTACCCTATGCTGCACCGCGTCGCTATGCAGTTTCGGGCAGCCGGCTACGCAGGTCGTTGGGCATTTACCAATCAGCGCGGTATAATGGAAAAATTCAATATTTATTATGCGGTATTAAGTGGATGTATTCGGCTTAGTTCCTTTTGATAGCGTTTTTGGGACTCCCATAAATCTATTGCATGTTGTGCATTAAGCCAAAATTCAGGAGAATTTCCAAAAAGGCGGGAGAGTCGTAACGCCATAGCAGGC
>CAMYLH010000510.1 GCA_947259065.1 uncultured Desulfobacterales bacterium | reverse complement strand
TACGGTGAATCCTGCTCCCAGCCCCATGCCGATGGCGGCCAATGTCTTGGCAATTGCGAAGTTTAAACTGATGCCGGATGCGGTTAGAATAAACATTTCGGGGTCCATGATCGGAGAAGATATGCAAAAGGCCATCACCGGGGCCAGCGGAACACCGGATGCCAGCATAGCGGCGATCAGGGGGATGACGCCGCATGAACAAAAAGGCGATAGCGCTCCCGCCAGGGATGCCGCCACAATTGTCAGCCAGGATTTTCCTGAAAACACGCGTGCAATGCGCGCATCGAACCCGGTTGCTTTGGCATACCCTGCAAATGCGATGGCCAGAAAGAAAAAGGGCGCGATTCCTATCATGGATTGCAAGGTAAAACGCAGGCTTTGATAAGCCTGGGCTTGATCAAAGATAGCCAGCCCTGAGAAGGTTAACACCAACGCGATAAAAACGCGGTCCTTGATAAAACCTACCAAACGGGGAGTGGGTTTTAATGCCGGTATGGTATTGGAGATAGAATTCATGCGATTATTCCTTTCCTATTTTTTTATATTTCCAGTAAATTCGAAATATAAGCCCAAAAAATTTTGCCTTTATCTGCCTTTTTTAATGAAAGCGGGATCAGCGGCACAGCACTCTTCCGTTAAAAAGGAAACGATCCCATCAATATGATCGTAGTTCACGAAACAACGCAATACAGTTCCCTCCCGTTCCTGACGGACCAAGCCCACACTTCTCAGATGGCTGAGATGATGTGAAAGCGTCGAATTGGGTATGTTCAATACATTCCGGATTTCACCGACCGGCAATCCGGTATTGCCTGCCCGAACCAGTTCACGCACAATTTTTAAGCGGGTAACATTTCCAAGCTGGCTGAGTAGGTCAGCTGCCATATCGTAATCAAGTTTCATGAAAACAATATAAAACAACATAAATGCGATGTCAACTGTATTTCCAGAAAAATCGAAATAATTAAATATTCATTCGATTCCATATCGCTTGACACATTCAACATGTTGTTATAACCATAATACAAATTTTATTGGGTAGTCGGCGGGACGTTATATTCGGTCTAAATTTCAGGAGGTCTTCAAAATGAGTGAATATGATCTTGTCATCAAAGGCGGCCAGGTCGTGGTTCCCTACGTTGGTGTCCAAAAAGTCGATATCGGCGTACAGGTAGATAAAATAGCAGCCATTCAACGCAACATCAGCACCGACGGCGCCAAAAAAATCATTGATGCATCCAACCGTTATGTCTTCCCGGGTGCTATCGATTCTCATTTTCACATCGGTATCTACCGGCCGCTGGAGGAAGATGCCGCCAGCGAATCCACTTCGGCTGCATCCGGCGGAGTTACCACGATTTTGAGCTATTTTAGGACCGGTCGAGATTACCTGAACAAGGTCGGACCTTACCGCGAAATCTTACCGGAGCTGCTGGAACTTTCCGCAAAATCATTTTTAGTGGATTACGGCTATCATCTGGCCTGCATGACCGAGGATCATATCCATGAAATCGAATGGCTAGTCACAGAAGGCGGTGTATCCACCTTAAAATACTACATGTTTTACAAATTACTGACGCTCGCCGGGGCGACGCCGGAAGCCAATAATTACCTGATGATCGACAACCCGGTCGACTTTGGATATCTCTACCGTTTTATGAAAGAAGTCGGACGGGTCAACGAACTATATAAAAAAAACGGCACCATCAGCTTGAGCGTTCACTGTGAAAATCCGGAAATTATCCGCGCTACCCAGGAAGAAGTCAAGGCCAATCCTAGCGGCAACATGATGAAAGATTACAGCAACGCTCGTCCGCCGTGGCAGGAAGAACTCGCGATCAATGAAGTGGCCATCATGGCCAGATATACGAATTGCCCGGTCAATCTGTTGCACTTGAGCAGCCAAAAAGCGGTGGAAGCCGGGATCGACGTCGCCCGGCGATATCCGGAGATAGACTTTTTGCTGGAAGGCACCCTGCATCATCTGGGGCTTTCAAACGACATGGCGCTCGAACAGAAAGCCAAAGTGAATCCGCCGATTAGAAGCAGTGCAGATGTGAATTTTCTTTGGAATTCAGTATTGAAGGGGACCATCAAAACCGTGGTCAGCGATCACGCCTGTGCCACGCTTGAAAAGAAAAAAGGTGATCTGTGGACGTCTCTTCCAGGTTTTGGCGGAACATCTCTGATGTTTCCGGTCCTGGTCACGGAAGGCTATCATAAACGCGGTCTGCCGCTTCATCGCATCGCTGAGCTCAGCTCCGCCAATCCGGCCCGCTATCACAACCTCTATCCAAAGAAAGGAGCGGTTATGGTGGGCAGTGATGCGGATTTTGCGATTGTCGATATCGATACGGAAAAAGAGATAACCCTCGAAAGTCTCTACACGGCCCAGGAATTCAGTCCTGAACTGGGCATGAAATTTAAAGGCTGGACAGATTGCACCATTTTGCGAGGAACGGTCGTTTATGAAAAAGGTGCCGTCCTCGGAAAACCCGGCAGCGGGCAGTTCATAAAACGTCCGGTTAAACTTCATTACGCTTAAAATGCCCCAGCAAATACAAGTGGCCGGATGTTCCTGCCGGTTATCGGAGCTACCAAAACGTGAGGTGAAAATCAATGCTCAGAGATAAGGCCATCCCTCTTTATTATCAGCTTGAAACCATTTTGAGAAACAAAATCACTTCCGGTGATTATTCGCCCGATACGCCGTTGCCCAGTGAAGATGCTCTGGCAGAAGAGTATGAAGTCAGCCGGATTACCGTACGGCAGGCGCTCTCATCTCTGGAGCAAGATGGGCTTGTCATCCGCCAGCGAGGCAAGGGAACATTTGTTTCCGAAAACACCCATACCTTGGAACGTCCCCGCTTTACCGGTTCTATCGAAGACCTGATCTTAATGGGCAAGCGTACCAAGACCAAAGTTATTGAAAGCTCATGGATCGATCCGCCGGACATCATTCGGCAACGACTGAAAGTCAAAGAGGCTAAGGTTCTGCGAATCGAAAAAATCCGGCACATTGAGGGTGATCCCTTTTCGCATGTGTTTAATTACCTGCCGCCGGAGCTCGGCAACAAGCTACCGATGGGGCTCGTCAAATCCAAACCCATGTTGATGATTCTCGAA
>CAMYLH010000509.1 GCA_947259065.1 uncultured Desulfobacterales bacterium | reverse complement strand
ATTCTTTGCCATGTTGTTTCTACAACATGGCAAAATCCAATCCCCATTTCATCCAGTAATTCAGTTGAACATCAAACCTTGCAGTTTTTGGAATGTGCAACTTGAGAACTAAATTTGATGCCCTGCTCTGAATTTCTTTTTTCAAGGGTATTTCTAATTTTCGACAAGGTTTCGGATTTTTTAAGCGCCCATTGCGGAGCCACAAGCTCTGGTGGATGCGGATCGCCTGTCAGCCGCTGAATAATCATAGCGGGTGGGATGCGTTCGATAAAATCGCAGACTAGATCAACATATTCCTGCTGCTCCAAACATTTGTATTTCCCTAATCGGTAGTGTGTTTCCAAACGGGTTCCTTTCACGACATAAAGCAAGTGGAGCTTGATGCCATCGATTCCAAGGTCCGCAATGGTATGGGCGGTGTGCAATATGTCGCTTCTGTTTTCATTGGGAAGTCCTAAAATCACGTGGGCACATATCTTGATCCCTCTGTTTGAAGTTTTTTTAATCGCATCCTTAAAGCACTGAAGATCGTGACCCCGGTTGATGAATTCAAGGGTCCTATCACTGGCAGACTGCAATCCATATTCGATCCAGATCAGGTAATTTGGCGTATACGTCTGAAGAAGATCCAATACCGGGTCATTAATACAATCCGGGCGTGTGCCGATGGCGAGACCCACGATGTTTTCCACGGCCAGGGCTTCGTCATAATGACGTTTGAGGATTTCCGGCGGAGCATAGGTGTTGGAAAAGGATTGAAAATAGGCAATGAACTTTTTTGCTTTATACCGCCGGGAAAGGAAAGCTTTGCCCTGCAAAATTTGGTCGGTCAACGATATCCCTCTATCGAAGGCACCGGTACCGGAACCACGGGCGTTGCAGTAGATACACCCTCCAGTGGAAATGGTGCCATCCCGATTGGGGCAGTTCAGCCCGGCATCGATGGTTATCTTATGAACCCGGCAACCAAAAAGGGATTGGAAGTATGTGTTGAGGTCATTATACCTTTTGCGCATTGGAACTCGCTAAAGCTTGACCATACCATTGGGTGGAAGTATAATGCAAAATCCTGTTATCGTTAGTTTCTTATCAACCTGACAAAGGAAAATTCCAATGAGGTCCATGGTTTGCTATCTGTGGTTCGTTGAAAAAGCTGAAATGTTTCTTTTCGAATTAAAAGGCGGGATCAAAACATCCTCGAATTTCATTTTAATTGGAGTATGAATCCGCAGCCTAAATTTTTTTATAGACATTAGCATAGCACGCCACAACTGACAAGTCGGCCCATCTTCGGCAGACGGGAGACCTCAGAATATACTAAAAAATCGGAACACA
This sequence comes from uncultured Desulfobacterales bacterium, assembly GCA_947259065.1. Classification (GTDB taxonomy): domain Bacteria; phylum Desulfobacterota; class Desulfobacteria; order Desulfobacterales; family JAFDCJ01; genus JAFDCJ01. The sequence goes on along the minus strand of CAMYLH010000509.1, from coordinate 1,794 downwards.
GAAAAATCATATGTCTTTATACTCAAAAAAATACGACATCATCGTTATCGGTGCCGGCCACGCCGGTTGTGAAGCGGCACTGGCAGCTGCCCGTATGGGGTGCAGCGTGCTGTTGATGGCCATCGATCTCGACAAATTGGCGGCCATGCCCTGCAGCCCTTCCATCGGCGGTATGGCCAAAGGTCAACTGGTAAAAGAGATCGACGCCTTGGGTGGAGAAATGGCCAAAACCACTGATAAAACCGCTATTCAGTACCGCACCCTCAATACCAAAAAGGGCCCTGCCGTTCACTCATCCCGGACTCAAAACGACAAAATGCGTTATCATATCGCCATGAAAGCGGTTATCGAAGCTCAGCCGAACCTCGACCTTAAACAGGCGATGGCGGAACAGCTGATGGTGGAAGGCAATTGCATTGTGGGAGTCCGGGAACAGACCGGCTTCGGCTACCAGGCCCCGATGGTGATTTTGGCCACCGGCACATTTTTAAGCGGTCTGATTCATATCGGATTTACATCCATAAAAGCAGGCCGAGCCGGGGAATTCGCTTCCTACGGTCTTGCCGCTAACCTCAAGGATTTGGGTTTCAGTCTGGGTCGTCTCAAAACCGGCACACCGCCTCGGCTAAAAAAATCAAGTATTGATTTCAGCAAATTCAGCGTTCATGATGCTGATTCCCAGCCGACTCCATTCTCGTTTTTTACTGAAAAGATAACGATGCCTCAAATGCCCAGCTACATCGGTCACACCAGCCGGAGAAGTCATGGAATTGTGCGCAAAAACCTTCAACACTCGGCTCTCTATGGAGGAATCATAAAAGGGACTTCGGCCCGTTACTGCCCTTCTTTTGAGGATAAGATCGTTAAATTTCCCGATAGAGATCGCCATCAGATTATCTTGGAACCCGAAGGTGTGGATACCGAAGAAGTTTATGCCAGTGGCCTTGGCAACAGTCTACCTCTGGAAGTCCAGATCGAGCTTGTGCGATCAATTGAAGGCCTGGAATCTGCTGAAATCATGCGACCCGCCTATGCCATTGAATATGATTACGTCAATCCCATCGGGCTTAAGCCAACCCTGGAAGCCAAACTTTTGAACGGACTTTTTCTGGCAGGGCAAATCAACGGTACTTCGGGATATGAGGAAGCCGCCGCTCAGGGAATGTGGGCCGGTATTAATGCGGCCTGCAAAGTTCAGGCGAGATCGGCGTTTATTCTGGATAGATCCCAGGCTTATATGGGGGTTATGATCGATGATCTGGTTACTCTGGGTACCAAAGAACCTTATCGGATGTTTACTAGTCGAGCGGAATATCGCCTCATGTTGCGAGAAGACAATGCTGATTTGCGATTGATGGGCATCGGTCATGAACTCGGTTTGATTAATGATAACACACTGAAGGATTTGAGGGCTCGCAAGGAACAGATTGACAGAGAGATTCAACGCGTCAAACAGACCATTGTGAAACCGACTGCAAAAGTCAACGAATATCTGCAGAGCCGAAACACAAAACCGATATGCCAAGGTGTCCATCTCGGTCAATTGCTGAAAAGAACCGAATTGGACTACTGCATGGTTGAAAACCTTGCCAAAAGCCCCGATACCATCAATATTGCAGTTGCCCGTCAAGTTGAGATAGAAATCAAGTACGAAGGTTATATTCAAAAACAGCTCCGGGAAATCGAACGCTTCCAGAATTTGGAAAAGATAAGATTACCGCAGGATTTTGACTTCCTCCATATCAATGGTTTGTCCAATGAATTAAAGGAAAAGCTTTCAAAATTAAAACCTGT
>CAMYLH010000508.1 GCA_947259065.1 uncultured Desulfobacterales bacterium | reverse complement strand
AGATAGATTGAAATCCATAGATCTTCAATCTTCATTCTTCATTCTTCAATCTTCATTCTCCTCAGGTGGTTTCGATCCGGGGAATTGGTCGAAAAACGCCTGCAAGGGATTGAGCTCGCGCAGCGATTTCTGTGTCATCTGCGAAACATCTACCCCCACTTCGAGCCATTTTTTAAACTGCTCATCCACCCTGCTCTTATATGCCAAGTATGCGTTGACAGTCTGTTCGAGGTAGTTTTCAAAAAAATCATGCAGGACATTTTCGCCGTATCGGATGATCATGTGCAACAGAGGCACCGGCAGCAAAGCGTTATTATTCTTGGCCTCTTCTAAAATGATCTGGGTCAGGACAAAGCCTGTCACATCCACTTTGGTTTTGGCATCATAGGCTTTGATTATTTTACCCTCCCGGATGACGTCGGCCACCTCGCTTAGGGTCACATAAGCGCTTTTTTGGGTGTCGTAAAGACGGCGATTGGCATATTTTTTAAGTACAATCATGTCGGTCATATGGATCCTCGTATTACGTTTTTTTGGTTTATTGCAACAAATATCAGATTTTAAAATTACTCAAAAACAATGGGAAAATCAATAATTAAATTATTTAGAGTAATTATAATATTCTATTTTAAATTCAGATAAAATAAGCAATCCAAAAATAAAAAATTATATATTGTGCAGTGCGAAATTTCTACTTGACAGGGATCAGAAACCGTTTATATTAGCCTCAGGGTCGGATCCGGCCGAATTCAATCTATTAGAGAAACCTTTAAAGTATTCACCCGAACAAATCGCAAAACAAATGATGGGAGGAAAAAAATGATGGAACCGAATGTAATGCTCAAACAAATGCTGGATTTTAACAAAACCGCTTACGACAACAGCTTTAATGCGATGTTGACGATTCAGGAGCAAAATGCCAAAATGGTAAACACTTTTTTGGAGCAGGCCGCCTGGATGCCTGAAGAGGGCAAAAAGGTCATTCGGAACTGGGTTGATGCCTGCAAAAAAGGATGTGAAGACTTCAAAAAAACCGCCGATGACAATTATAAAAAGGTGGATGATTTTTTCGCAGGCCAAAAATCCAAATAATTCAGGTTGACGGCAATCAGGATGACGAAGGAGCTGTAAAATGAAGGCACAAATCGACGACGCAACTGTAAAATTTTGGCAAGATCTTCCGGATTTTCAGCGTCTGATGCTTCAACTCGGCGCAGCACAAATGAGCACCGGTGTGGCTTACGGCAACGCCCTTGTCAAGTATCACCAGGAATTCATGCAGCCCTTTTGGACTGCAATGGAGGCATTTTTATCCACGGAACAGGAAAAACTCCTGAGTCATCCTCCTGCCGATAGTGTGCAGGACTATATTGAACTTTTACAGTTCAACCTCCAGGTAGCCGAAAAAGGTTTCCACAGCGGCATGAAGGCCATGCTGGAGTACCACGGCGACAGGGCCAATAAAGCTATGCAGGCATGGCTGAATACCATCTTCAAGCGCGAAGGTGAGACGATTGCCGATTTTACCGAAAATGAGGCCCGGTTGCTGGAAACCCTCCTTTACGCCTATCCGAAAGCCATTCGCGCCATAAAACCCGAATACGGTTTCCACTTCGATGACGGCGGCTACGTCAAAGCCGGTGAAACGGACCGCTTTCTGATATATCAGGTCTTGCCGACCAACACCGAGGGTGTCAGAGAAAACGGCAAGCCGGTTCTCATCGTGCCGCCCTATGTTCTGGGACCCAACATCCTGGCCTTTTTGCCCGGTGAAAACAAAAGCTACGTTCATGCTTACGCCAACCAGGGGATCCCCACTTACATTCGCATTCTCAAGGATATCGACACGACGCCGGCCGTTCAAACCCTCACAGGGGAGCAGGATGCGCTGGATACCCGCACATTTTGTGAGATCCTTAAAAAACGCCACGGGCAGCCAGTCACCCTGAACGGCTTCTGCCAGGGCGGATTTGTAGCGATGACCGGCCTGCTTTCCGGAGAACTGGACGGCCTGGTCGATGCCTTAGTTAACTGCGTGGCACCCATGGACGGCACCCGCAGTACAGCCCTGGTGGAGTACATGCAGCACCTCCCGTCACGTTTCAGAGACCTGGGCTATGCCGTCAAACCATTGCCCAACGGCAACCGCGTTGTGGACGGCAAGGTCATGAGTTGGGTTTACAAGCTGAAAAGTATGGAAAAAGAAGCGCCGCTGTACACGCTCTATCGCGACTTGAAAATTTTTGATAACGGCAACCGTGGCCCGGCAAAAATCAGCAAAACAGCCGCCGCCATCAACAATTGGTTAATTTACGATCGCAATGACCTGCCCGAAGCGATAACCAAAATGAGTTTTGATTCCTATACCATCCCGGTGGATCGTCAGGGCAACCTGCCCTTCAAACTATTCGGCCGCGAACTCAATTTCAAGCGTCTGCAGGAAAAAAATATCCAGTTTCTCATTTGCTATGCTGAAAAAGACGACCTGGTGGATAGGGAAGCCGCCCTGGCGCCGCTGGATTATATTTCGGCAGAAGTCACCTGTTTTCCAAAAGGCCACGGCGCTATTGCAACCTCCTGGTCGCGGCCTGACTCCGCCTGTGCGCTGCACACCCGATTTGGCGACAACTACCGCGGACCGGTCCGCTTCCATTTGGACCTTGAAAAGGACCAGAAAAAAAAGAAGAACCCTGGCCCAGCTTCCAGCTCGTAGAGCTTACAGCTCGGAGAGAAGGAGGAATAGGCTTTGATTCTGCACCAGAGGGGTGGTGATTACCGTTAGATAGCCATCTGAATAATGAAATGGCATTTGATTACGGCATAGCATGCGCTCTCTGACTTTGCTCTCCGAGCAGTAAGAATCTACGAGCCGGAGGCCAAAAATACCAGGTCTTCTATCCAGGAAAAAAACCCGATGGACAGTCAATTTTTAGAATTCTGGGGGAATTACCTGCTGGCAGCCGCAAGAGGGCAAAAGCAGCTGGAGGATCTGAATCAATGGATCAACCAGGGATTTAGCGGATTTGAAGAATTGACCGCCATGTTCAAAAAGTATTACGGCCTCGAGCGCCCCCGCAAGGAAGACTCTGATTCGACCAAGGTATGGCAGAAGGCGGCGACCGATTTTCACAA
>CAMYLH010000507.1 GCA_947259065.1 uncultured Desulfobacterales bacterium | reverse complement strand
GCATGCTCAAATCGGCGCTCTGGCCGGTCTCCGGGAGTACATCGAGGCCGTGTACGGGCACCATTTCGATGAAGCGCAACCCGGCTTTCACGCCAGAGCCGCAAGGGTATTCGAGCTTTTTGCCGAACACGAAACCACTCAGGCCAATCGGATTTTAGAGGCTGTCAAGGCCATCCCCGGTTCGAGAATCATCGGCCAGGATCAAGCCCTGACAGGGTCGCGCGCGGCAACCATTTCTATTACCATAGACGGCATGTCTTCGGGTGATGCCGTCAAAAAGCTTGTGGAAAGGGATATTGCGGTCCGTAACGGGGACTTTTATGCACTTCGCTGCCTGGAGGCTCTGGGCATCCAGGACCCGCAGGATGGGGTCGTCAGGATAAGTCTGGTGCATTACAACACCGAGCAGGACGTCAGCAGGCTGGTTGAGGCCTTGGGAGAATTAGTTTGAACCAGTTAATTCCGCTATAAAAAATTACGGGCCTATAACCAATAAACAGGTAACGAAAGAAATTGGGAAACCCTATTGTTTATATCTAAAAAAGAATCATTGACATTTTTACGGACAAATTGTAGTTTAATATGCGTTATAGATTTATATGAGAGAATATTAACCAGATTCCTGTACTTATCCATCCTTCGAGCAGAGAAAATATGCAGCTAACTCAAAATGAAATTATCCAAATTTTAAGAAAACGGGCGGGTCTCAACCAGGCTGAGCTTGGATCCCGAGCCTTCAATACAACATTCGATTCGGGACGTACCAAAATAAAAAACATCGAGCTGGGAAAGCAACGGGTAAGCAACGATGATCTCAAGCGCATCGCTCAATCTCTGGATGTACCCCTGGAACAGATTCAACCATTGCCTGAAAACAAAAACACTACTGCAGCGCAATTTAAAAATGGAATCCTGATATCTCAAAAGGTTGTTGACATGTTCCCGGATTTAGGTGAATACTTGGAAATGCTGGAAAAAGCATCACTGATAGATGATTTGGACTTAATAGAGTATCTATCTAAAAGGATTGCCGACATCTGGCATAATGGCCCAAAATTGGTTGAACAACCCCCAAAAAGAATCACTACAACCCCCTAAAAGAGGTTGATCGTGGCTGATGCATTTGGAACCGTTGCCCAGAAGCGCGATTATTATCTTCAAATTATGCAAAGAGCCCAGCAACTTAACGATCAGATATTAATCAAACTGATCTTAAAAAAGTTGGCTCGTCTCGGTATGACAAGCGAAGTATCCGCAGCCAGCGGATGCATCATTATTCCATTTCCCACCGTTCAATACTCAACTAAGTTCAAAGAATATGAGCGGCCTACCTGGTGGACGCTTTTTAAACTAACTTTAGCCATACCAGGAAGCCTTTTTGCTTTAATGCTACTGGCTTACTACTCATACGGACCGGGTACGCACTGATCCTATTTCTTTTCGCCCCAATCTTTTCAGCTATCCAGGAGTTTGCTTGATTGCCGAGTTAGTTTTTCTTTTTATTCAAATTAACCACCGCACCGCATCACTCAGGTCATCTGTATATTTATACGTATAAATTTACTTAAAAAATACATTAATATAATAATGTATTCTCTCAATTGGATATTTGAGAAATTAAATAAAACCAAAATCGGAATGCGTTCTACATCTATTTATCCTTGTGCTTCAACTCGTTCCAGGCCTGAATGGCCCTGCGTTGATGAGGGATGGTGATGGTCCCGCCAACCACCAGACCGATAAAAAGTGCTTCCTCCAGTTCCTGGTCATTGACCCCTTCTTCAAAACACCGGATGATGTGATATTTGATGCAGTCGTCACACCGTAGTACAAAACTGGCCACCAGTCCTAACAACTCTTTGGTTTTGCGGGGAAGCGCACCTTCCCGGTATGCCTGTGAATCCAGGCTATAAAATCGTTTGGTGCCCTGGCCGGCGTATTCCATAACGAGTTGATTCAATGCTTCTCTTTGCTTTTGAAATTTATCGATGATTCCTTCTTCCATAAGTTCTTCCTGATAGTTAAATAAATATCATAAGGCAACCGGAGTCATCCCGGCACGGAGGATGGCTGCGCGAGCCAGAATCGTCAAGGAGTCGAAATAGGGAACCGACAAATGTTGCTGACCGAGAGCAAGCGGTATTTCAGTGCATCCGGCGATAATAGCCTGGACCCCGTCAGGCCTGTTTGCGATAAGGCTATCGGCAGCGGCTACCAGATCAGCCGTGATTTCAGATCTGGTACGCGTGGGGGCGGTATTTTTAATGTCATAAATTGCTTCCATTATCGTGGACTGCACGGCTTCATCGGGGACCCTAGTTTTTATTTTTTCCTGAGCCAGGCGTTTTTGAAATAGCCCACCTTTCACCGTCCCGGTTGTGCCCAGAAGTCCGACGGTCTTTATTGTGGGATAATCCCGGGCAATGGTTTCAGCCACGGCATCGAAAATAGACAGGATGGGCAAATGGGATTTCCGCTGAATTGTATCTATGAAAAAATGAGCTGAGACACAGGGAATAATGATAAAATCGGCGCCGGCTTTCTCGAGGGCGTGACATCCCTCAACCATAACCGGTACCGGGGATTGACCGTTGCCTATGATGGCCGGAGTTCGATCCGGCACTGCCGGATTGGAATCAATGACCACTCTGAGGTGGTCCTGGTCTCTTTGAGCCGGCGTGTTTTTAATGATTTTACCGAAGCAGTCCAGGGTTGCTTCCGGTCCCATGCCGCCAAGAATACCAATTACCTGTTTGTTCATTAAAATAGCTCCCAAATAAATAAAGATGGATAAATCTAAACCATTTGTATGAGACTCTAAGTTGCCGAACAGCGAACCGCAGAACCGCAGAATTTCGAAGGATGGTTTCGCTTCGCTCAATCCTTTTTATAAAATAGATAGAATACAATCCTTCGATATTCGCTTTTTTATGGACTCAGCAAAGCCGAAGTCTATTTTTCGATCAAACTGGCCGCTTTTCAGGCCAGCGGCTGGGCTGAACCCTGAACCTGTGAACGCTTACTATAAAATTTGTTTCAAAAAATCTTTGGCTCTTTCACTCTTGGGATTGTTGAAAAACTCTTCATAGGTGCCCCGTTCGACGATCCGGCCGAAATCCATGAAGATAATTTCATCGGCGAC
>CAMYLH010000506.1 GCA_947259065.1 uncultured Desulfobacterales bacterium | reverse complement strand
AAATATCAAAGAATTAATATAAGAGTCCTTGCTTCATTTGAGTTTTACAATGAGGACGGAGAGCTATTTGATCGAAAGCTCGGGGCTATTTTGGATATAAGTTTAGGCGGAATGCTAATCGAAACTGATGAGATTATTAAGGCAAACTATGTTGAGATTATATTTGTCAACTACAAGAATAAGCTTATGAGTATAGTTGGATCGATAATTCATTCAAGAAAATCTGAGAATGGTAAAGTAAAAACAGGACTTTGCTTTCATGGCGCAGAAAACGAAAACATCAAAATTGCAACTAATTTAATTCGCACCCATTATCATGGTAAAAAAAGTTCCTCGTCACAGCAATCTAAAACCAAAGATATTCCAACATCACAAATCTGATTACAAAGAAATTATCATGACGGACCTGCCCGATCCGGTCATGGTGACGTCATTTTGCTATTGGGGGGGTCCGACATGTCGGTGTCTCGGCCCACGCTAAACTTGTATCTTGCGACTCTCATCCGCCACGATCTCTCCGGCTGCATCTATGGCCAGCAATGAAGCCGCTGTCTTTCCGTTATCACCCGGTTCAACGACAACGCAATGTGCTTCCTTTCCACACCAATTGCCGGAATTGACATACACACGGTCTCTGACGAAGAGGGAATCTTTATCAATTTTGGCGGCATGGGTGTGCCCGAACACAACGACCTTGTGGCCTTGCTGTTCGCTCAACCGGTCACCGAATTTTTCCAAATCCCCCTCGTTTGCAAGTTTTCTCCCGACTTTGAACGGCTGGTCATGGTACGCCAGGTTTTTATATAAGGATTTGACCTGATCGACAGAAATCGTTTCCTGCCCGGACATAATAATTTGCTTAGCATCGGCGCGCTCAGCCAACCCTTCAATTATAGCCTCGAAGATATTCGCATGTCCGGTCACTAAGTCAAAGGCTTCGTCCAGGTAACCGATTAAATCCTTAAAGCCTCTCACGTACCCCCCCAAGTGCTCAGCCAGCCGTGTAATCGGATAGCCGATCGGCAGGCCGTTGGCCACGTCCGGGAAACTCTGGTTGAAGAGCGTGAAGTGGTGTCCATGCTCCGCATGCAGGCCCAACTCTGCATCTTCGTAACTATCAAGTTTCGTGATGATTCCCGGAACCGCCGCCTGAAGCTTAGCGTCTGTCAGATCATAGTCGTGATTACCGTTGAGGTAGCACAGATTGATATTCGAAGCGGCAATTTCGCGCAACTTATCCAGGATCGGTTTGTTTTCTTGGCTGCCAAAAATAGAATCATAAGTTGGTGGAAGGTCATCGAACGGGCATACCCAGGTATCGAACACATCGCCCAAAAGTATAAGGTCCTTGACGCTATCCTTTTCAGTAATGACCTGCTTGTTAAGGAAGTTTAACAGGCGATCACGGTGCTCGGAAGGAAAAAATCGAGCTCTTCGATCGGGAACGGGATCTCTGTAGCGAGCGTCATCCCCCAGATGAATATCACTGATAAAAATCCGTTTACCTGACATGTTTGCCTCCTGTGGTCTAAAGGTTCATTAAAATAATTTTTAACCGAGTTCGAGTTTCGACTAAAAACTTTAATTGTTAGTGGGGCAACCATTGTTGCACCCTTAAAGGTAAAAAGGCATATCGAGAGTGAGGAGTTTTGGGTAGATAAAACTTACCACCTTTCAACTTGGTCTGATTTCTTTATCGATCCTTGCCTTTCTCTTTTTTTATCTGGTTTGGAGCTCATATTCAACCATATTATTTCTTCAAAATCTATTTACAAAAATGATCGCATCAGCGACCACCAGCAAAGCTGGGGGTATGAGGAAGGCCCCTGGAAGGGGCCGCAGCCACGCTCTGCTGGTGATCGCTGATTTGTAAAATCCGAAAATCGTTCCAATGCCTTTTGAATTTTATTCCATAAAGACTGCTTGCAACACTTCAAGGATACGCTCACTACCATAAGGTGATTTTGCGATATGGTCATCCGCATCCCTTAATATTCGTTCCAGGTCCCCCCAATGAGTATACTTCTTGAACTTATCTTCGCGCCGGATGCCCATGGCCTCGGCAACAAGATTTACATAATTGCTGACGCTGAAGTCGTAGTGGACTTCTTCAGCTGCAAAGGTCTGGCTGCAATAGTGACAAACAGTCACCAACCGCTCCGCTCCGGTTTGGGCAGCCTCTTGAAGGCGTTTGTTACGAATCCGGGCGCAGCTTTGCGGGAACCAACAGATGGCCCCACTGCCGCAGCAAACCGTTTCCGGGCCATGGTACTTCATTTCCCTGAGTGTCACCCCAGGCAATTGCCGCAAGACCTCACGGGGGCCATCGCGGTCTAAAGCCGTGTAGGCCGACTTGCAAGCTTCATGCAGTGTGACTGTTCCGGCTGCCGCATCGGAAAGCGTCAGTTTGTTCATGTTCGCAGCCAAATACTGCGGGAAGGACAGAACCCGGAAGGGAACAGCCAAGGCGGGTGCGATGCTCTTATCAAAATGACACAGGCAGGTCGGACACCATAACACGACAGCTTCCGGTCGAAAATCTGCGAGTGCGGTCACCAGTAATTCGGCCTGCCGGCCCCCATCGTCGATATCGCCTAAAAACATAAAACTACTACCGCAGCAGTAATCCAATCCGGGAAGAAACGCGTAATCATCACCAATAGCATCCATGATATCCATAGCATTTAAGATTTTCTCCGGTTGAAAATAAACGTTGCAGCCGGGAAAGAAAACGCAGCGAGCATACTGTTTGTTGCTTGATTTGGTGATTTTGCTATAGTCCGAAGCCGAAACCTGAACGCTCGCAAGAACCCGGTGGGCGCTGTCGGGTTGCATCGCGTCGCCGTATGCCTTATTTGCCAGTCCGCTGGAAATATATTCGCTTTTGATGAGTTCGTTGACCAGCATTGGATTAAGGTCCTCGGGGCACATTCCGGCTGTGCACTTGAAACATGCCATGCAGGCAAAAGCCTTGGTATGAGCCTCTTGATTGGGAATCCCGCTGTCCATGAAATCAAACACTCCTTCCTGGATATCCTGGGAGGAAATCTTGCTGATATCAGTATAGGGTAAAATCGGGCATCCATCGGCACAAAGCCCACATTGTGTGCAGTTTTCAAGAAAACGTTGTTTTTCCTTGGCGTAGTGATCAGGAATCATCAT
>CAMYLH010000505.1 GCA_947259065.1 uncultured Desulfobacterales bacterium | reverse complement strand
ATTCCAATATCGACCGAATCCTGAATCGACCCGAGATTGAATTTTCGCCGGTTTCGGCCTTGCCAAATTGTTAAGTTCGATAAAATCAGAATTATTTTTAATCAAAACATTGACAAATAGGAGACGGTAGTTACTATTGTAATGTTTACACAGCACCAAAAAAACAACCAAACAATAAAGGAGCAAACCATGAAAACAAAAACATTAGCAATCACCTTTTTACTGGTCTTTTTATCATCAACAGCTTTAATCGCTGGCTCGCAACCCAAGATGGACATCGTCGACACTGCAGTCAGCGCCGGATCCTTCAACACCCTCGTTGCTGCTGTCCAAGCCGCAGGTTTGGCTGAAACTTTGAAGGGTGAAGGACCTTTTACCGTTTTTGCACCGACCGATGACGCATTTGCAAAACTTCCAGCGGGAACTCTGGATGATCTTCTTAAACCGGAAAACAAAGACAAGCTTGCCGCGATTCTCACCTACCACGTTGTTTCCGGCAAGGTCATGGCAAAAGATGTCATGACTATGAAAGAGGCTAAGACGGTCAACGGTCAAAGCGTGATGGTCAGTATGCAAGCGGACACCGTCATGATTGATACTGCAAAAGTTGTTAATGCTGACATTGAATGCAGTAATGGTGTTATTCACGTCATCGATACGGTCATTTTGCCAAAATAATCTGCACCTAATCGTGTAAGGCAACTTTTTTTTTCATTTTTAACTTAACATAGGTCAATCGTCACTTCACCGGGGAAGGCTCGTTTAGCATCGGCCTTGATCGGTGGGACGTTTGACCATTTTTTTGTCGCGTATTGTGCAGCATCCTCTGGTAATTCATTTTGCCGGTCTGAGATTATTTGCTCAGGCACAGCGAAATTTTTAATGCATTCGATTTTCCTCCACTTTTTGCGCCCTTGTCAGATCCCAGCCCCGATCTAACAAAAATACTCAACCCCCCTGTTTGAGCTAAGAACACGGTATCCGGTGGCTTATCATAAATCTATGGTTTCTATGCCGAAAGGTGATATTTTTCTTTGACATTGTATCAAAGTTGTTTATAATTTGTTTAATATTAAGTCGCACATTAGTTATCGTCTTTTATCACATCTCATGATGTATGGTGATCGTAACAAAAGCGACAGTTAATATCTATTAACCGAAAAACAATGAGCTATGACACAAACTTCAATCAAGCAGATCAATTGAAGCCGGTAATGAACTTATCTACAAAAGGAGCATCCCATGCAGAATACCAATCGATCAAAGCTGCTATTGATAATTGGCGGCATATGGCTTGTATTAACGTTGTTAAACAGCTTTTCATCGAATGCCGCGATGAAAACATTGCCGTACAGTGAATTTTTAAAGCTTGCCAAAGAGGGTAAAGTTTCTGAGGTTGCCGTAACGGATAATGTCATCCAGGGCGTAATGCTGACCGAGAATTCTGATTCGGGACGCGGCGAACGCTTTCGGACAGTGCGGGTGGACTCAGAGGTATCTGAAGTACTCGACCAAAACGGAATCGAATATAGCGGTAAAATACAATCAAATTTTATCGCAAGCATTTTTTCATGGGTTTTTCCCGTGCTGCTTTTTCTGGGGATCTGGTACTTTATTATGCGCCGATTTCAACAACAACAGGGCGGTTTTATGACATTGGGAAAGAACAAGGCTAAAATTTATATGGATGATGAAGTTCAAGTCAAGTTCGAAGACGCCGCCGGTGTTGATGAAGCCAAACAGGAACTGGTTGAAGTGATCGACTTTTTGAAAGAACCCGAAAGATTCACCAGCATCGGTGGACAGATTCCGCGAGGAACACTCCTGGTGGGGCCTCCGGGAACCGGTAAGACACTGTTGGCCAAAGCCGTTGCCGGCGAAAGCAAGGTGCCCTTCTTTAGCCTCAGCGGTTCGGAATTTGTGGAAATGTTTGTCGGCCTGGGTGCAGCGCGAGTAAGAGATCTCTTCAAGCAGGCGAAAGAGAAAGCACCTTGTATTATTTTCGTCGATGAACTCGATGCTTTGGGAAAAGCGAGAGGCTTTGGAACGCTCGGCGGGCACGATGAACGCGAGCAAACCTTAAATCAGCTCCTGGTCGAGCTGGACGGATTCGATCCCAACATGGGCGTAATTTTGATAGCTGCCACCAATCGTCCGGAGATATTGGATCCTGCTCTGCTAAGACCAGGTCGCTTTGACCGTCAAATTCTGGTCGATCGTCCTGATAAACCGGGAAGAAAGGATATATTGAATGTCCATCTGAAAAAAATAACGGCCGCAAAAAACCTGGATGTTGACACTCTAGCCGCTATGACGCCCGGCATGGTGGGGGCTGATCTTGCGAATCTGGTAAACGAGGCTGCCCTGCTGTCTGTTAGGAGAAAGAAGGCTGAGGTTGGGATGGCTGAGTTCGAAGAGGCCGTCGAGCGTGTCGTGGCCGGCCTCGAAAAAAAGAACCGTCTGATCAATCCAATGGAAAAAGAGATTGTTTCCTACCACGAACTGGGACATGCCATCGTTGCCATGACGCTGCCTGAGACTGACCCGGTCCAAAAAATATCCATCATTCCCCGGGGTATTGCTGCTCTGGGGTATACAATGCAGGTACCCACTGAAGACCGCTTTCTGATGCGGCGTAAAGAGTTGTTGAATCGAATTGCAACCCTGCTGGGTGGACGGGCTGCTGAGGAAATAATATTTGACGATATTTCCACGGGTGCTCAAAATGATCTTTCGAGAGCCACCGATATTGCCCGCAGCATGGTCAAAGAGTATGGCATGAGCGGCAATCTGGGACAAGTATATTTTGCGCACAAAAAACAGAACCAATTTCTGATGCCGAATCAGGAAGGCAGTGGCGACTACAGTGCCATGACCGCCCACCTGATTGACAAAGAAATCCGACAAATTATCGATGAGCAGTACGAAAGAGCTCTTGAGATATTAAGATCAAAGCGGGATATATTGAATCAGGCTGCTGAGACCTTACTGGAAAGCGAAACAATTCAAGGAGAGGAGCTGAAGGCGCTTGAAGAAGCTGTGTTGAAGCAGAGCGATTTGACTGACGACACGGATGTTTCGGTGGATCGTCAGGCGATGGCTGCGTAAGGTGATATCTACCGGAGTAGTGGCCGTTTGCTATCGAAATGTTCACCTCTTAGAG
>CAMYLH010000504.1 GCA_947259065.1 uncultured Desulfobacterales bacterium | reverse complement strand
TAAATACGCTGCCATATCTTCGGGCGCTGTCTGTTCGTTAAAAGCTTCAATAAAGGTGCGCTTGCCAAGCTCGACGAGCATTTCAGCATCCTGCCGATGGGCCTTTCGAATAACCGTATTGGTTTGATTCATCCCTCCCTCTGTGATTTTAACGGTATTTTTTCCCATTCAACATTCGATGTTGGACGTTCGATGTTCGATGTTCATTTTTATCCGGGAAGCCTCCCATAGTCTACCAAATATAAGAATACATCAGCGCTTATGGAGTTTACTCCCGTACTTAGGTCGCCGGCACATGCGTTGTCGTTACCTCGGCCAAAAGATGGTCGTTGTCGCCGATTACCCGGGTTCTCACGACCGTAACGCGCTTTCCTTTGCGCACAAACCGCGCTTCGGCACGAATATCTCCGCCGCGCTGGTTGCCAAGGAGATTGGCATTTAAACTGATCGCCAGAGGAAATCCCTGCCCTTTTTCACCGAGTCGGGTATCGCCGATGGCCAGCACAGTAGCGGTGACATCTGCCAGCCACAGCATAGCACCGGCCTGAACCGTACCGAAAGGGTTGAGTATCCCCGCTGCCACCGGCATTTTGCTGACAACACAATCCTCCCTTCGTTGCTCTATAAAAAATTCAATTTCTCCGCTCCGCCTAGGCGATTTTAAGTGTTCCCGGATATCGATCATATTTTATCCTTTACGCCTGAATTTCAGATTTGGTTGCATTGAATTCGATCCATCTAGCGTCATCCTGATCCGACAACTTTTGATAAATATGGTAGGCCGCTGCAATATCCTCTACTGCCAGGCCCAATGATTTAAACAGGGTAATATCTTCGTCGGACTCCCGGCCTTTAACTTTATCGAGAAGGATATCGCCAATCTCCCCCAGAATGTGATCATCATCGATCGCGCCTTCTTTTTTGGGGAAAAGAAAATCGCCGGCCTCATTGAGGGTGGATTCGCGCCGGTCCACAAACAGCCTTGAATTTACTACGGCCGCCGTATCCAGTTCCCGTGCAAAAGGAACACTGGAGCCCACCGCGTTGATGTGGGTTCCCGGTGCAATCCAGTCACCTTGCAGCACCGGGTCGATCGATGATGTCACGGTGCAAATGATTTTGGCCCCGTCGACCGCACCTTGGGCGCTTTCAACTGCTTCGATGGCAAGGGAGTAGCGTGACGCCTCCCGATCGGCGAAGTCGCGTGCATGATCGTAACTGCGGCTCCACACCCGGACATGTTTGATATTGCGGACTGCCCGCATGGCCTCGAGATGGGTTGCGGCCTGGACTCCGGAGCCCAGAATCGCGAGGTTTTCTGCATTCGGCGCCGCAAGCAGCCGGGTAGCCACCCCACTGACGGCAGCGGTTCGAATCGCCGTGATTTTGCCGGCATCCATCATTGCCAGCAAGCGGCCGTTTCGGGTTTCAAACAGCATCACCGTTCCCTGGTGGGAGTCATATTCGGTGGCATGATTTGCGGGGAAAACGCTGATGGCTTTCAAGCCCATCACCCTGGCATCTCCCAGATCGGCGGGCATCATGCCGAGCAGACCGCTTTTATCCGGCAGCCACATGAGATGGCGCAGCGGGTTGATTGCGCTGCCGCGGTTCAGCATTTTAAAAACATCCGCCATGGCATCCATGCATTCGTTCATAGATAGCCATTGTTGAACTTCCCGGTGATTGACCATGAGCACTTTCATTGAAACGCTCCTCTTTCACTTTTTACGCTTTACTCGTCCCTCGTCAATCATCAATCGTCATT
Organism: uncultured Desulfobacterales bacterium; assembly: GCA_947259065.1. Taxonomy (GTDB): domain Bacteria; phylum Desulfobacterota; class Desulfobacteria; order Desulfobacterales; family JAFDCJ01; genus JAFDCJ01. The sequence continues at coordinate 1,403 of CAMYLH010000504.1, read as the reverse complement.
CGTATTTATTACCGTTCTCAACATCTCGATACTGATATTTGCCCCGCAGATAATCACGATAACATTTTTGCCGGCAATACGATTGCGCCGCTTTACCATGGCGGCGACGGCCACGGCGGCGGCCCCTTCAATCAGCATGTGCTGGGTTTGCAAAAAATCTCTCAAGCTTGCCTTGATTTCTTCTTCTGTCACCGTTTCATAATTATCGATCAGCTCACGGCACAAGTCAAACGTGAGGGCCCCCGGTTCGATCCCGCCGGCCGTGCCGTCTGAAATCGTCGGCAAAGACGGCAACTCCAGAATTTTGCCGGCGACAACTGACCGGATCATGACCTGGGAATTTTGCGGCGAACAGCCGAAGATATCGACCCCGGGGTAAATCGATTTGAGATAACCGGCGATACCGGAGATCAACCCGCCGCCGCCAAGCGCGACGAAGACGGCATCGATTTTGTTGAGTTCTTTGACAAGCTCAACGGCAATGGTACCCTGACCGCCGATGACCTGAAGGTCGTTGTAAGGGGATATATAGGTCAAGCCGTTTTTTTGAGCAAAGTTGCGAGCGTGCGCTTCGGTGTCGGTCATATCGTCACCGAAGAACTGCACCTTGGCACCCAGCCTTTCGATTGTCTGAACTTTGCCCGCAGAGGCATTTTGCGGCACGAAAACGATACCTTTACTATCGAGTTTTCCGATGCCGTAGGCTATCGCTGCGCCATGATTGCCGGTGGAGGCGGTAACAACTCCCCGCTCCCGTCGCGCCCGGGTCAGCGACAAAATCTTGTTCATTGCGCCCCTTAGTTTAAAGGAGCCGGTGTGCTGCAGATTTTCCAGCTTGAAGTGGACCTCGGCACCGGTAAGTTTGCTGAAATGCGGGGAATATTCCAGTATGGTTTCTCTGATGTAGGGACGGATCCGTTTTTCGGCGGTAATGACTTCGCAGCCCTCATTGGCGAGCATGGTTTCCGGCACGATGATTAGGGGAGTAAGTATATCAGAAATCCGTTCCGGTTTCTTAAACAATTCAATAGAATTACAAAAACCAACAATATTATCAATAGATTCTCTGAACACAAGTATTTTCGAGTATCCACTATCAACAAATGCCTTGGTAAGCTCAAAAAGGTGTCCGGTGAAGCACCGCGAGCCTGGCTTGGACCCGCACTGGGCGAAACGGCCGATACGGTCGATCATCTTAAGGAACAGGGCATCGAGTTCTTGCACGACTGGACGCTCGATGACCTGCCGGTCTGGATTCGCACTAAGCATGGACCGATGGTCGGCCTGCCGTATACGTTCGAACTCAACGACGTGCCTATTTACGCGGTACAGAATTGCTCCAGCGATGAAATCTTCAAGCGGCTCGAGGCGACACTTGCGGTTGTTGAGCGCGAGGCCGAACA
>CAMYLH010000503.1 GCA_947259065.1 uncultured Desulfobacterales bacterium | reverse complement strand
CTCATCAATCCCGATTCATCTTTAATGCGCGAGATGAAGCTGCAGGGGGATCGTCTTGATGTCTGGCCGGTTTATTTGCCCATCGTTGAGGCGGACAAGCTCATCAACCTGCCGGTTGCCAAGAATCACATCCTGAGTTCCTTGACTCTCGGTATGAAGAATTGGTTCGGTGCAATTGGCGGAAGGCGCGGCTCGCTCCACAGAGAAATACATCCAAATATTGTTGATCTGGCCCAGTTTTTTAAACCGACCATAACACTGATAGATGCCACTCGAATCATGGCAAGAAATGGTCCTTCAGGTGGAAGCACATCTGATGTCATCACAAAAAATACACTTATTTTAAGTGATGATCCGGTCGCTGCGGATGGCAAAGCGGCTTTGCTTTTTGGTAAAGAACCACAGAATATTGGGCATATCAAATTGGCCAAGAAGCGGGGGCTCGGAACCTACGATTTTTCAAAGCTACTTCAAAAAAAAGTGAGTGTATAAATTCAGTTTATAAACAGCTTAACGAATCAGTTATGACTGCCTCATCCGAGAATTGATGCAATCAAATGAAAATATTTAATCTTCTGTCTTCTTGAGGCGAGACTTGGGTAGCTTGATTAAAATATCATAAAAATTTAGGCTGCGACACGCAATGTGGAAATTAGCTAAATTGTGGACGGCTATCCTGCCAAAAGATTAGGATAGCCGAATTTTTTTAGATTAGCACCCACATTTTCGCCATCGATATATTTTAGATTACCCTACCTAATATACAACCCTCCTGAATCATTCATAATGTTTTCATCAGGCACGAAATGTAAACTATCATCAGATTTTAGATTAGCGATTACCCAATTGATAGCCCGGCGAGATTATGGATTTGTTCAGCAAACCCTAAAATTTTGATCCTGCATTACTTATGGCCACTGTTCGTTCTTCTTTACGGCCGCGGGCATCTTTACCGGGTAGCACGGCCAAAATCATTTCTGATGTGAATCGTCAATTGGTTAAAGATGTTGAAGATTCCGGACAATTTATGACAATGTTTTTTTGGCTCTTGACACTGTAACTGGACAACTCGAATGAGTGCGGGCGGTACATGATCCCACCATTGTTTATAATCCTGGAACCATCGCCCTTTCTCACGGTATTGCCGCTGCAAGCGCCCGCAGACGTTTCAGCAAAGCAGGCGATGGATAGCCGTCCAGCGGCAACCAGTGCTCATTCTGAAATGCCCGAATCGCAGAACTCGTGTAGGGACCCAGCAAACCATCTTCTGGGCCAGCGTCAAAGCCGAGCAGGTTGAGAAGCTGCTGCATCTCCTTGGCCTCTTCGCGCGAAAGCGGTTCATGCTCCGCATCCCGGCCGTTTGCAATCTGCGGCAATCCGGCTATTCGATCCGCGAGATAGCCAACCGAGATTGCATAGTTGATCGAACGGTTCCAACGCAGAATTGCCCGAAAATTGTCGTACACCAAAAATGCTGGGCCTTTATAACCCTGGGGTAACACGATGGAACCTGCCATATCCGCCTGCGGCAAGGCCGACCAGTCGGATCGCCGTACCCCAAGCGACGACCACTCCGCCAGAGTCTTTTTCATGTCCATCGTGGCAAGCATTAGATTAAAGTCCTCAAGCAGGCGCACCTCGCGACCCCAGATTTGCTCAGGTTGCCAGCCTATGTTGCAAAGGAAGTTTGCCGCGGAAGCAAAGGCGTCAGGCAAGCTGCCCCATATGTCCTTGCGGCCGTCTCCGTTATAATCTACAGCATGTCCGGTGAACGTTGAAGGGATGAACTGCATTTGCCCCATCGCCCCAGCCCAGGAGCCCCTCATCGCATCCGGTGAAATGTGGCCTTCCTCGACAATTTTAAGTGCGTTAAGAAGCTCCGCCCGAAAGAATTGGGCGCGCCGCTGGTCGTAGGCCAACGTCGCCAGTGCCTCGATAACACGGAAGCTGCCAAGGTAGTCGCCAAATGTCGTCTCCAGGCCCCAAAGAGCGATGAGAGATCAAGATGTTTTGATAGCAGTGCCCGTCCTCGTTTTATCCGGTGATCGTTGACCTGCATACGGAGGTAAGTCCAGAAGGTTTGGGTAAACTCCGGCTGGTTGCGGTCAAGTTCAATCACGCGCATCACCGGGGCGATATCGTTTAACGCCGCATTTAACGTCGACTCGGAAATGCCCCTCCTGCGTGCCTCTGCACGCAGTGCGTCAAGCCATTCCAGGAAAGCCCGGTCGGGAGCCATCTCATTTGCCGCAGCCTTACTGGCCTCTTTCTGAATCTGAGCCCTAATCTGACATGGCGCCAGCACCAAAGCCACAACAACCGTCGCTATCAATGCAAATCCCCTGCGCCTCATGACGTCCTGCAAAATCATCCAAGCCTCTCCTTTCCATCCCGTTCCAACTTGTGGTTAATCACCTTTATATCACCTGTCCGGCAAATGCCACAAGGTAAACACGGGATCGGAAATCTAAAAATTTTGTATCCGATCGCAGGATCACCCTTATCCATTTACGGCGCTAAATAATAATTATCCAAAGGTTGATAATTCGGAGGGCAAGTAATTTTCGTATACAACTACAATGCAAAACCTGATATTATTGGTTATCAGATAATTGAGGATGCAAGCTATACTTAATTGCAAGATCCTTCAAATGGCGAACAATACCCGAGACTGAAATTGTATATCCTTCTATTGTTGTCGACAAAAGCAAATCAGGGAGGCTCAAATGAAAGTATTGGCACTAAACGCGACCTATCGTACAAACGGCACAACTACTTCTCTGGTTAACAAGGCCCTTGAGGGGGCCGAAATGGTTGGAGCGCAAACGGAACACTTGCTATTGAAGGATTACGATATCCGTTATTGCACCAATTGTTTGAAGTGCTACGGTGATCTGGAATCGGAAATCGCGCCTTGCACCCACGACGACGATATGACCTTCATACTGGAAAAGATAAAGGACGCCGACGGCGTGCTGCTGGGATCCCCGGTGCATTCGGGTTTCGTCACCGGGCTGATGTACGTTTTTATGGAGCGGCTTTGTTTCCGCTTAGCGCGTCCGACCGGTGAAATTTTTGGACTCAAAGGCTGTCCGGAACCCCGCTTGACAGATAAGCCCAGGGCATCCGCCAGCATCGTCACGGCCGGCTGGGTGCCCGAAGAGATGAGGCAGTATTGCGATCAAGGCACGGAATGGCTCAAAGAGAACGTGCCCATGTTTTTCAACGGTGAATTTGTAATCGACCAATACGCGGCAGCCTATTTCCCCCAGGAATTAAAGGATGATGAATGGTCAAAGGCTTTCTTTCTCCGAAAATTGACCAAAGCCCAACTTCAGGAGGCCTTCGAACTGGGAAAAACGCTGGCCTTCCGAATATCCGAAGGCAAAGTGCGCGCCTTTGATCCTGCCATGGCTTTGGAAGGATTAGAGTAATCTGTAAAAGGAAACTTTAGGATTATTATCCTATTCATGAAGTCGGATAGGTAACAATTATTCAACCATATCGTTACAAAGCATAAGTGCCTGCGCACGATGTGGTAGCCACCGGATTAAATCCGATTCGTGTGATATCTCTAATTAAGATTAAAAATTGATCAGGGGCATTCCTCATACTCTCAGCTCTGCTGGTGATCGCTGATTTATGTCAGCGGCTAATTGTTGGTGGTAATCGGAAACACGGTAACACCATGTGTGCAGTTTGTGAATCGACTCTCAACTAAGTGCGGGTTACTTACTCCTTGGATGGCGGAGGTTCGTCGTCTTCTTCATGGTCATGCCGATGGTGCAAGTCGGGCAAATGCTCATGGGCGTGCTCTTGAGATTTATGTTCGTGCCAGTGAGCATGGCTTGTCGCGGCTCCTAATCCGTCATGCGCGTGATCGTGATGGGCCCCATCGTGGTGGTGGCGATGTTGATGTGATAAAAAGTCGTGCCGGTGAACATGGGCATGCTTCTCGCTGAAGAGGACCAAAAGAGAGAGCACCATGATCACAGCAGCCATCACTTGAGCACCGGTGAAATCTTCAACTAAAACGGTGACAGATAGCAACAAACCGAAAAACGGTGCTGCTGAAAAGACCATTTGACTGCGCGTCGCGCCCAGTCCCTGAGCTGCGGTGACATACAGAGTGATGCTGAATCCGTAGGAAACTGCTCCAACGAGCAATGCTAAAATAATCGGGGCCGGTTGCCCCGTGCCACCGGCCACAGCGCCGCCCACAAGCAGGTTGAACGCTCCCGCAACAATGCCCTTCCAAAAGGTGGTCTGAGCCGGCGAGATGCTGTCGATAAGGGCCGTGAAGTGATTGTCGAAGCCCCAGCACAGACATCCAGAAGCGATCAAGACAACGGGGAAGATCCCACCGCCGCCCTCGCCTCCCGCCAATATAACTGCGGCAATGAGCGTTCCAGCTGCTGCAATCCATCCCCGCGGAGATAGATGTTCGCGGAATACAAAGTGTCCTAACATCACTGTGGCGACAAATTCAAGGTTGAGCCACAAGGAAACAGATCCCGCGCTGGCGGCTCTCAATCCAAGTAGGAGCAGAAGCGGTCCCAAAATCCCTCCCAGTACAATGGCGCCTGCAAGCAGCATCAACGTAGATCGACCTGCGCGCCAAGGCCAGCGGAAGGTCCGCTCTCTAATGACCAACGGCAGTACACCCAGCGCGGCTCCCAGGTAAAGCAAGCCCGCCAGCGCTTGGGCCTGAATACCGCCCAGTAAGGCCTTGCTGGCAGGAGTTGCCGCTCCGAAAAGAAAGGCCGAGGCCACCCCTGCCATAACAAATGTTGCTGTGTTGTGTTTTGTTTGCATTGACTTCAACCGCGAGCTGATTGAATATCAGGATCTGTATATCATCATCTATTCGTTGAATTTAAATGTTTCAATTGCATATCGCAAGAATTATTGGAGGTTGTGACGGCAGCACTGATACGAGAACTTATGCTTAATAACTGCATCCCAATAGCGGATTGGGGGTATGCAGATTATAATGACAAACAAACACTTTCCAAGCCCCTTATCTATTGTGTATTTCCTCCATCACCAATTCTCATCTATTAGGGATTTGTTATGCATATCTGAAAAAAATTTGGTTCTAATAAATTGCATATACTGTAAACTTAGGTCATCAAGCAACAAATAGTGATTGCTGTGATCAAAATCATCAATAAG
>CAMYLH010000502.1 GCA_947259065.1 uncultured Desulfobacterales bacterium | reverse complement strand
TGGAAACCACTTTATAGAAATTGGCGTGTTCATGAGTTCATTTGTCTTTTCATGTTAAACGTTGCCGGTCACCTGCGAAATATGTGCAATAAAAATTCTAAAAATCAAATAATTGTATCTTCCCAGAGCAGCTCCCACATAGAGGCATAATACATCCCTCAATTTCGGGAGTGAATTTATATTTGATTTTGAACTCTTTAAGCCAACATTTTATTCTGTAAAGCGGACCACATTCATACTTGCCTATGGCACCCAACCCTTTTACACCCACATACGCAAAGCATTTGCCGTGATCAAATTCCCATTTCATTTGATTATCTTCAGGAAAACTAAACCTTACATTCATAAAATCAGGTATCACCAATTTGGAAGTTTCACTAAAAAATAGCTTAAAGTCTTCAAAATTTTCAATGTTTTTTTTAAATCCAAGAATATTTTGGATTCGTTTTATTTCAATTGAAGACAAAGATTTAATAGCGGATTTGTTGAGCTTATTGGTTGCCTCGATCCCAAATTCTTGCAGGCAATGAAAAAACCACATGCCGTCATGCGTCATCCAACATTTATTTAAAAGATCGATTATTTCTTTTTGGGGAATATTTTTAACAGACCGCAAATCTACCTCCTGTTGATCGTATTTATGGTATTGTATTTTGAAACAGACCGCCTATCTTGAATAGCGCCGGACAAAGTGTTTGAAAGCCCGAGAGGCAAAGGTACCGGCGCTTGATTTTGATCCTTGGGTAGACGTGCCCTTTCTTTACAGATTGTATGACCCTTTAGGTTATGCATGGTTGACCCGCGCGGTGACTTCTATTTCGACTTTTTCAAAATATTTCTTGAAAATCGGCCAACACGGCTCAAAATCTGATTTTTCTGGAAATATGTAGTGAACGCGCACGACCTGATCAAGGCTGCTGCCAGCTTCAAGAAGTGCTTTTTCTATGTTCTTGAAGCACTGATCGGCTTGCTCGGCAGGATTTTCAGATATGGACATTGATCCGTAGTCAAAGCCTGTCGTACCTGATACAAAAACGTAGTCGCCATCCACGACTGCGCGAGAGTAGCCTATTTTCAATTCGAACTCTGAACCACTTGATATTAATTTACGGTTCATAGCGTTCCTCCGTGTAAACCACGCTTTTGATGGTATATATCTTTTACGAATTTTATCCACAAAATGCTTTGATCCTAATTTTCCTATTTATTCATCAGGGCCACCACCTTCGCCAGGCTGGACACGGCCCTGTCATGCTGTGTCAGGTAAGGATTCTGTTTGTCCCAAACATATCCCGCAAGAACTGAACAAATCTGGTTTCGGACATCTGGATCCTGCTGCGGGCTGAAGAAAATAGCCGGCAATCGGCCATCATACCAGGCGTTCGCATATGTTCTGAAAGTGTCGACCCCAGCCATCAAATAGTCAGCGTATTCTTTCTGCCTGTCGACCGATTCGCCTTTCAGCTGGTTGATCAGGACTTTAGCACAGCGATTGGCAGATTCAAGGTATGATTTTAGATGAACAACTGCATTGATTCTAATTTGTGAACCTTTACCCAAATGTGCACCATGAAAGATCGCCGCACCAGTTGCGATAAAAACTTCGTCTTCAGATGACTCTGAAAATTTATATGCATCCCTTACTGACATAACCAAGATAGCGGAATATTGAACTCTGACCGGGCCCATATTTTCAGCTGTTGGAAGGTGGAAAATTGATTGACATTCGGTAATATATACCTTAATGAGTCGTACTTCGTAAGATAGTCTTATGTCGTGTTCGGCATTTAACCAGGTGATTTGGAGTTTAAAAAATGTACGATCGCATCCAAACTTTCAGCTGTGAAGAGTTAACCAAACTTCACGACGCGTCAATAGATCTGCTCGAAACTGTTGGCGTTCGATTTGACGACGATGAGGCCGTAGACCTTTTTAAATCAAATGGATTTAAAGTGGATGGTAAAATCGTTTTTTTTACCGAAAAGAATATTCGTCGCGCCCTGGATACAGCTCCATCAAAATTCAAACTGGTTGCCAGAGATCCTGCGAAAAGCGTTGCCATCGGAGGAGATGATTTCGCCCTGGTTCCAGGATATGGCGCTTCGTTTATTACCTCAAACGATGGTCTGCAACGGGAAGCGACACTGGCCGACTATCATAAATTTTGTCAGCTGGTGCAGACTTCTGAAGTGATCAATGTCAACGGCTTCCTGATGGTATCACCGTGGGATTTACATCCTGACACCGCTCATTTGGAAATGCTCTATTCAAACATCATTTATTGCGATAAACCCTTTATGGGAAGTCCACTATCCAGAGAAGCAGCACGTGATTGCATTAATATGCTCGGTATCGTCTGGGGCAGCTTGGAAAAACTCAAAAAGATATCGGTGACGGTATCATTGATAACGCCGCTTTCGCCCTTCCGGTATACAGCCGAAATGGCAGGCTCTATCATTGAGCTGGCGCGGCATAATCAGGCCTGTATTTTTGGGGCCTTGCTTATGGCCGGCTCGTCCGGTCCGTTGAGCCTGGCCGGGTTGCTTGCTCAGCAGAATGCTGAAATTTTGGCCGGTGTTACCTTAACCCAGCTGGTAAATCCAGGTGCACCGGTCATCGTCGGCGGTACCTCCGCGATAATGGATATGCGCACCGGATGTCTGGCCATGGGTTCTCCGGAGGTCTCCAGATTAACATCCGCCACCATTCAATTGGCTAAATTTTATAATTTGCCGGCCCGTGCCGGCTGTTCGAATACGGATGCCCACCTGACGGACGTTCAGGCAGGTTTCGAATCAGCCTTAATTCTGATGACGGCTATTCGTAATGGAACGAATTTTGTTTTGCATGCAGCCGGCATCCTCGGGTCATACAGTGCCATGAGTTTTGAGAAGTTTATCATTGATGAAGAATTGTGCCGTATGGTAATCGAAACTTTAAAGCCAATACCAATCACCGAGGAATCCATTGATGCCAACTTGATCAAGGAGGTGGGCATCGGTGGTGATTACCTGATGCAAACCAAAACCATGGAACAATGCCGAACCGCTTTTTTTCTGCCAAATTTGGCGAACCGCAAAGGGTATGGCGGTTGGCAGGCAGACGGCCATAAACGCATCGATGAAAAAGCTGCCGAAGTTCTTGATGACCGGTTGTCAAGCTATATAAAGCCGGATATTGATCCGCAGATCGAGAAAGATCTGCGCGCTTACATTCAAAAAGCGTCTCGTGCTTTGTGAATTTAGCGCCCTTCGGGCGGACCATGTATCAGATAACTGACCCTGATTTTAAAATCAACTTTAACCTGTAATTTTGTTCAAGATTCCAGGTTTCAGTATCTTGAAAAATTTTATCATAGCGCTTAGCCGAACTCGATTTTTGGCTATAGTTTACATTGAAGGATGCGGTCACAATCACCCCTTTTCCCCTCCCGGACGCTCCGGCATAAAACGCGGCGGCCTTTTGCCGGCGCTTTTGACGCCATTGTTAGATTTTGTATTTTTTGATTTGGGTGATTAATTGTTCGTCGCTCAAAATTCCAATGCCAATTCCTAAAGCAATAGCTTGGTGCCAACTTGTAGTAGGAAGACCATCCTTGGCAAGGGACAACAATACGCCAAATAAACCGGCAACTATGTAATGCCCTATGGACGTTGTATATCTTATCGATATTTTTTCTGTATACATTCCCTCCATCTCACCGGAGTCGCTCTTTGTTTTATAAAATATGTTGATCGGGAATGTTTTTGGTTCTCTCGTCGAGTATAACGATTGTTTGTCACCAACTGTCGCATCAATTGGAAGTATCCCTAAATTGACCGCAGCAATCCACTCAACAGCCCGGAAACATCTAAAAACCAGGCGATACACAGTATAAGGAATGCAACCAGGCTTCCGGAACCTAACTTCTCAGAATGTTTGGAATTCATTTAATTTTTCTCCTTGTCATCGGTCCGGCTTCATCGATCAATTCATAAGCTACCGGCTATGCCGGTGAGAATTTAAAGGGT
>CAMYLH010000501.1 GCA_947259065.1 uncultured Desulfobacterales bacterium | reverse complement strand
AGTCCCAACTATCAGTTTTTATTCATTTAATACAGATACAATTCGACTATCTGACGTTTCTTGGCCGATTGATATTTTGCTTTTCATAGCAGAAATCGTCTGCCATGCTCGGAGAACCGAGATTTAGGATATCTTAAATTTTTATGGCCTTAAATAATTCCAACTTTGTTGGAGTTATCGCAACTTTTTGACTGGAAAAGAACCCGTGCAATTTTTATTATGGTTGGGGGTCATCCTACACAAAAATGGAAAAAGTCTGTCAGTAACGCTACCATTATTGGGTCGGCTTTCTGGATAGTACTAATGTAATCGACTGAAAAAGGGCGGATTGAGGACACCCCAATACCTTTTTAGTCTAGCCAATTCCAAATATTGCGACAAGCCAAAACACGATTGCAACCAATATAAAAAGCGCTCCGATTAAGAAAACCAATCGATATTTTCGTGACTTACCTGCCATTCCGCGTTCCAGAACCGCAATTTTGGGACGAGCGGGGTTTACCCAGACGGTAACTTTGGAATGGACAGGATACCGCGCTACCGCTTCTTCTGCTTCCTTTTTTGGCCAATTAATATCGGCAACGATAATACGCCGCGACTGATAGCTTTGTCCTTGATATTCATAATTATAGGTCACCGATGGTCGATAAAAGGTAAACGTGGAGGGGTGTGACCCTCTGTGGCTGGTTCGTGTCTCTATTTTGACTTCAGAACTCAGTATAGTTCCTTTGGCAGGGGGCCATGAGAGGCTTTGCTGTTGCAGCCGGCGGGTCCTGATCCCGTAAAGTATTGTTCCGATTCCACAGACAGTAAACAGAATCCCGAAAAGTCTTATAAGCAGACCAGGGTCTTTGTACCCGAGGTAAAAAATGCCAACCGCTAAAACGATAAAAATAAGCCACCAAATCTTGGACCAAATAGCCCAAAACCATTCCGTGAAAGATTCAGAACCATTTGGCTTCATCCTAATTATCCTCCCTATTTTACTAATGCATAGGCCTTAAATTCCCCATATCTAAACAAACCCCAATATCGGTGGATTTTGGATAGATTGAGAATAGATGCAAAACAATTAAAATTGCGATATGTAGATGGTACCCCAACCCCGGCAAAAATACAGATATCACATTCTTTAAAGGTCGGTCAATTTTGCATAGATGTTTACAGTATCTGCAAAAAATTAGGTCGCCAGATAGTTGGCTTTTGTTGGATGTATCTGTAACCTTCACCTCAATTCATTCCGTTTTTCTTTAACCTTTCTTTCCACCACGCAGTAAATACCTTCTTCACCATAGCCTTCGTCAAGGCATTGATTGCAAGAAATACATGCTGCTTTTGCGAGATTGCCCTCTTTCCAACGATTGATCAAATCTGGTTCCCGGATTAAGGGCCTACACATAGAAATATAATCTGTCACACCTTCCTCCACAAGCTGGTCGGCAATATGAAAGGATCGAATTCCTCCAACAAGGATTAATGGGACACTAATCTTTTCCTTAAATACCTTAGCTGCTTCTTGGAAATAGGCTTCCTTTTCTTCGGTAGTGATCTTCGTCCGGGATGGGATGTTCTTTCCAGAAATCCAAGTTCCTCCGCTCAGCTCAATTGCATCAACACCTTCTTCACAGAGCATAACACACACCTTTAATGATTCATCCCTTGTGAGACCTCCCTCCAGAAAATCCTCTGAGTTAATCTTGACCAGAATAGGGTAGTCCTGGCCCACTGCCATTCTAACGTTTTTCAGCACCTCTAAAAGAATCCTTGCTCGGTTCTCCAAATTTCCTCCATAGGCATCTGTCCTCTTATTAAACACCGGAGAAAGAAATTGACTGAAAAGGTATCCATGGCCAGCAAAGAATTGAATTCCGTCGAACCCTGATTCTTTTGCCCTTAAAGCGGCACTGCAAAAGTCTTCAATCATCTCTTGGATAATTTCAATGCTCATCTCTTTTCCAACTGTAGACATTTTGCGTCCAGATCGAAGTTTCCAATTAACAGAGTCCTCAAGCTCAGAAGGAACAAGAGGGATTTGACCTGTTATTTCGGGTCTCGCAAAAATACCCCCATGAGCGACCTGCATCACGATCTTTCCGCCCTCATTATGGACTGCTTTGGTCATATTTTTATATCCATCAATAAATTCATCCTTGAAGGCTCCCAGCTGTCTTGGAACCCATTGCCCATCCGACCTAACATTGGCAACACCAGTGATGATTAACCCAACACCTCCCCGGGCAAGCTTTTCCATTAAGGCGATAAGTTGAGGCGTAGATCCGCCTTCCTCCGTGGCCATTCCCTCCCATGTAGCAGATCGCACAAACCGATTTGATAAGGCCATACCATTTATTTCAGTCGCCTCAAATAATTTTGACATACTTTCCCCCATAGCTTAAATATGAAAAAATCTAAGAATCGAAATAGTAACGTAAACTTAAGAACTATCATTATTACCGCCACGACATGGTCAATATCAATAGCTCTTCTTTATGTAAGCTTGGCCGGTTTCTCTAAAACATTCTGCGGAGTGGTATTCAAGTATTAACATAGTTTTGCATTTCTTTTCAGAAAAACAAATATCAGCCAAGAGTGGATATATTGAAAATACATGTAACATTGCGAAAATTCAGATTTGTAGATGGTACCCCAACCCCGGCAAAAATACAGATATCACATTTTTTAAAGGTCGGTCAATTCTACATAGATGTTTACAATATCTGTACTTTTAAGAGTGCCAATTTTTTCCAGATACGTTAAAGGTATCGGTAATTTTGAGTTTTGTAAATATGGAAGATTACCAGAGGATATACGTCTTGTAATTTTATCTGTCCGACCTATGAATCGTCTCCACGTTTTTGCGATGGCGGTTTGCGTTCGCTCTCCTCTTCGTCGTCCGGCTCGGCGGAGACCCTCTCGGACGTTTCCCACACCTGCGACTCTAAAGTGCCGGCCTCGACCGAGCCCCGCGGCGGATAGTCGAGAGTACCTTCGAGCTGCTCAATTCTGTCGGCCGCAAGTCTTGGAAACGGCAACTTGCCGGCTTTGCGCCAAGATTCAACCTCTTTCGCAGCCGTCTCGCCACGCTCACTGTCGAGCCCGTCGTCGCGCCCCATGTAGAGGGTCTGTGAAGGAAAGGCAAAGCTGCTTCCCGACTCTTTAACTATCTCGCTCATTCGCAGCAAGACGTCTTCGCG
>CAMYLH010000500.1 GCA_947259065.1 uncultured Desulfobacterales bacterium | reverse complement strand
AATATCATCAACCATGTTTACTTATTCAGTTCTGCTTTGATGGCCCGTCCTATTTTATGCAGCAGATAGGGTTTTTTGATATAAGTTCCGGCCCCTAATCGCTGGGCTTCTTTGACACGGACCGACTCAGAATATCCGCTTGCGATGATGGATTTTTGGCCGGGTCTAAGTTTAAGAATCCTTTGGTATGTTTCGAAGCCGTCGATACCGGGTTCCATAATCATATCCAGTACCAGCAAATCAATGGTATGCTTGCGCAGATATTCAACGGCCGCTTCACCGCCGGAAACGGTTTTGACCGTGTAACCCAATTTTTCAAGCATCTCAGAAGCAATTTGACGCTGTTCTTCGATATCATCCACTACCATTATGGATTCGCCGTTTCCCATGACATCCTGAATGGAAGTCATCTCAATCTGCGGGGAAAAAACCTTGCGCGTAACCGGAAAATAAAGGGTTATTTCAGTCCCTTTACCTTCTGTACTTGTGAGATCAATGTAACCCCGATGGTCCTTCACCGTACCCCAAACCACCGCCATTCCGAGTCCGGTTCCGCTTCTTCCCATCGTTTTTTTAGTATAAAATGGCTCAAAAATTCGTTCGATATCTTCCGGTGAAATTCCGATACCGCTATCGATCACAGACAAGGTAGCGTAATCACCTTCATCAATATCATCGTAGCCGATTTTAACAGTATCAATATGTCGGTTTTCGGTGATGATCGTGATTTTGCCCCCTTCGGGCATGGCCTCGGTGGAATTGGATACCAGGTTCATAACTGTTTTTGATAAATGCACTGGTGAGCCCAAAATGTTTAACAAATTTTCATCCAGGCATTTTTCCACGGTTACGTTGGCATGGTGTAGTTCTAATCTGGCGTATTCGGGACTCGCCAGATAATCTGAAATAATTTCGTTCAGGTTAACTACCTCTGTGGCTTCAACCCCCCGCCGAGCGAGGGTCAACAGATCCTGAACAATGGCTGCCGCCTTCTCACCCGATTTTTGAATGGTTAATATCGGTTTTCTTAGAGGACTGTCTTCTTTTAGGTCCATTAACAATAGTTCAGGATAACTGACAATGCCCGAAAGAATATTGTTGAGGTCGTGAGCGACGCCGCCGGCCAGGGTCCCGATAGCCTCCATTTTCTGTGCCCGCTGCAACTGTGCATGCAACTCTTCTTTTTCCTGACTGGCCCGTTTGAGCTCGGTAATGTCGTTTCCGATGCAAAGGATTCCCATAAACTGATCATGATTGAAAATGGGCTTATAGGTCCACGCAATCCACACCTTTAGACCTGATTTTTTTGCGGTTTCATTTTCGCTGACCACGGGTCGTTCCGGATCCATTTGCATAGATTTGGTGAGCTTCTCAAAGCTCAGCCGTCTTGAACCTAATACTGGTAAAATGATAGATCCGGCATTTTTCCCTATCAGTTCCTTTTCGGTATAGCCAAAAAATCGTTGGGCGAATTCGTTAAAAAAAATAATTCGCCCGCCGGTATCAATTCGTAAAATGATGCTGTTGGCGTTTTGTACCAATTCGCGATATTTCTTCTCGCTGCCTTGCAGTTTTTCAAAGGCCAGGGCATTGGCAATACTGACAGCCAGCTGGGATGCAACACCCATCAAAAGACTCATGTCGCTTTGCCTCAAAGGCCTGCTTGACTTACTGTTGT
Organism: uncultured Desulfobacterales bacterium; assembly: GCA_947259065.1. Lineage (GTDB taxonomy): Bacteria > Desulfobacterota > Desulfobacteria > Desulfobacterales > JAFDCJ01 > JAFDCJ01. The sequence goes on along the minus strand of CAMYLH010000500.1, from coordinate 1,517 downwards.
CAACAGCTACAATTCCAAACGGATTTTTTTCATAAATAATAGGAACACAGATCAGCGATTGACTCCCCAGCTGCTTTGCAATCTTTAAACTTTTGAGGGATAAAGAGTCTTGAATTTCAGCGATATTATTGATCAGGAACGGTCGCTGCTCTTTCACGGCCACCACAAACACACCTTTGGATTCGGGATTGTCGAGATGAAACGTCGTATTTAATAATAGTTTTTCTTCGTCCGGACTCTGACCATAACCCGTAAAATAACGCAATTTGGTTTCTTTCTTGTCGGTCAGCATGATCATTCCGCGGTCAAAATCCAGCCGTTTTTCCATCGCCGCGGCAACCGTTCTCAATAGCTGATTGATATCAAATATATTCGAGGTGGCTTGGCCGATTTCCTGAACCAGCAGGGCATCGTTGTATCGCAGGTTACCTTCAACGATGCTTTCTTGGGCCGTTTCCCTTTGAGTTTCGATGGTTTTGATCAATGCTTTTTTTTCAAGATTCTCGGTATAATAAGATAACGTCACGGTGATTAAAGCACAGATCAGCACCACGATTCCCCAGGTCAAAAAAGGTAGAATCATCAGTGATATGAGCAGGCTACTAATACTGAGTATCATGAAATAATTTCGAATCATTCTCCAACGGAGCTTTGCACTTTTAGTCCAGCTGATGACATATCGGCAACGATCATCGCCCCGGTGCACACAGCAAGGATGATCAAGCTGAGCATATTTATCCGTAAACATTCGTGCAAGTGATTCAAAAGTGCCGGTTCTGTTTTGGCACTGGTATGGCTTTTCTTTGACTCCTGATCTGGGAATGGCGGTAATTTCCACTTGGTTCGGTCCAATTTTTTTGGCCCTTACATCCGCCCCCCGGCTCATCAGGGCATGCATTTTTTCAATCAGGAGATAGATGGTGATTGGACTCATCAACCCCAGAGCATATTGTTTCGCTGCGCCCAGTCCTTCTGATGATGTTGAAAAACGACCGGCTTCACGGGCAATATCCGGATTTCCCGTTCGGGCAACGAGAATGTCTTGCAGGCGATCCTGTTGATCCTGAGTAAACCAATGGGCAGGATCCTCTATCTCATAACTGGCAATACCCGCTTCTTCCAAAATTGAAGAGACATCAATATCCGGATAGTATTTTCTTAGATATTGGAGGTAAATTTTGTTTAGGCGACTGCTATATAAAAGTGCCGACTCGCTCATTTTTTTAATCGTGGAACCTAGTTAAGGGATACCGCATTCTGTGCGATTTTTTGTGTGAAATGTCCGTCCCTTAGCGGCCCTGTCGAGATTCTAATACTGCAGGTCTAAGGACGGGGGGAGTCATACTAAAATCATAAAGAACTCATTAGCTTATGTCAAGACAGGATGTATTTTGATGCATTCAAACCGGACCCTATCCCACCGGTTGAACAATTTCCGATGCTGGATCCAGTCGGACTTTTTTTTGTAAATCTGGTAGCATCTCGTGAAGAACTTGATATGTTAGTCGGTGCGGATG
>CAMYLH010000499.1 GCA_947259065.1 uncultured Desulfobacterales bacterium | reverse complement strand
ATCCGATTAACTCAAACAGCTTGACCAAAAACAGATAGGGATGTTCCATCCTTAAACCGCCTCCTTGAAAATTAGTTTTGTAAATTCGCGCAGGGTCGCGAGCATGATGCTGAAAACCACCACGGAAAGTCCGATGATTAGTCCCACAGGATGCACAATGTGTCCGGCAATAAGGACAAAAATAATGAATCCGCTGCCGATAAAACGCAAGAAATATTTTGCGATAACAACATTATGGGAGGAAAGATGCGGCGGGGTCAGGGCAGTCCTCAGCGTCCAGGCCAGCAAATGAAAATTCACCGTGACGAGCAAGCCGCCAAAGAGAACACCCCGAGCATAATTAGCGGGCAAAAGAAGAAATCCGACAATGCTGGCGGCAACAAACAGAATCCAGTTTGTTCGGGTAACAAATATCAGTAACCGCTGTTGAATTTCCAATTTGTTAATGTCCGATCGTCTCTTATAATTTCCGTGCTCTTTTTATCACAAGCGCGATGTTTCTGAAACCCGCGGCAATACCGAATCCTAAAAAAACCAGTGTAAACCAGGGTGATGTATCAAATTTACGGTCCAGCACGACCCCAATCGCAAGGCCGATGAAAATAGCAAATGAGACGGAGAGGCCAATACTGCTGTAATAGGCCAACTCTCTGAATGTACGTCTGGTTTCTTTTTTCATGGGAATGGCACCCTTTTGCCGCCAAACAGGGCTTGAAACCAAATCGATTTAAAGGATCAGAACCTAACAAAGGAATGGTTGCAAGTCAATGCAAAATTTATAATTTTTCAGTAAACTTAAATTAAAATTTCAACACGTCGGCAGGAAAAACCGGTCCATCCATACAGGCATGTAAGTAGTGCTCCGTTTCGAGACGGGACTCTAGCGCACACCCCAGACATGCACCCATACCGCAGGCCATCATGGTTTCAATGGAAACCTGGCACGGCACCTTGTGTTTTTCAGCGATACCGACCACGCACGCCAGCATATCCATAGGTCCACAGGCAACGATGACATCCGCTGCCGTGTGACCCAGTGCCTTTTCCAACGGATGGGTAATCAGGCATTGATCTCCGGCACTGCCGTCATCCGTAGTGGTCAGCACCGAAACTCCAAGGTCCAAAAATTCATTGCTGCATAACAGATCCTCTTTGGTACGGCCACCGATAAATACCTGATAGTTGGAAAGATCGACCTCCTTACGGTGAAGGTCGGATATCAGAAACACCAGGGGTGCCACGCCAACGCCGCCGGCCACCACGAAAACACGTTTGGCCCGGGAGGGAATCAGAAAACCGGACCCCAGCGGCCCGAAAATATCAACAACGTCTCCGGGCTTGCGTTGTGTCAGTGCTGCGGTTGCGCTCCCGATCACTTTATATAATAATTCAAAACCATGGGTGATGCCGTTGGAGATCAGTAAGTTGTGTATTGAAAACGGACGATGCAGCAGGGGATCCCTGCGCCCGGTTAAACCCAGCATCACAAACTGCCCCGGTTTAGCCGAAGCATAATGATCGGAACACGTTAGACCAATTTTATAATAAGCCCTACTTAACTTTCTGTTCCACAGAACTTTGACCGGTTGCTGAATCATGATTTCCTTTAATTTCTTTTCTACAAATATTTCGGATATTTCGTGATTTTCGTGGTTTTAAAAAAATAAAGCGATAAGTTGGCACCGGCTATGGCATTTCGGTAAGCCCGATAACCGCGGCAAATCTGCCGGTTGTCCTTTCGGCGCGATAGGAAAAAAAGTCATCCGTATGACAGCGGGTGCAAATCCCGCTGGACTCAATGTTAATTTCCGCTACTCCGGCCGCCTTCAATTGGTCCCGGCTTAAAGACCAAAAATCAAAATGCCGGTTTAAGCCCTTGTAGTGCCAAAATTTCATGGGAATCTCTTTGCTGTAGTTGATGAACTCAGCACAACAAGGCCCCAGGGAAGGACCGATACCGGCCAGAATGCGATTGGGGCGGCAGCCGAAATGCTGTTCCATGGCCGTAACGGTGCGGCCGATAATATTTTGGATACTGCCCCGCCAGCCGCAATGCACGTTGGCAATCACCCGCCGGGAGGGCTCATACAACAGCACCGCCTGACAGTCGGCAATTTGAATGACTAGATTTCTCCCGCAAATATCCGTCACCATGGCGTCCGCGGTGAAATCCGGCACAGCGGTGGTTAGGCCTTTTACGTCACTGTCACGGCGCATCTCTGCAATCTCGCAGCCGTGGACCTGGCGGGCGAATACAAGCTGTTCTGTTCCCATGAAGCGCGAGATGATACCCCGGTTTTCGGAAACATGTTTTTTGGAATCACCAATGTCTAAGCCGACATTCAAACTTGCAAAGGGCGGTTGGCTATGCCCGCAGTTGCGGGTAAAGATCCGATGATCGATCCCGCTGCAGGCGGCCAGATTCTTAAACTGATAAGAAGACACACCGTTTTGAGTCATAAATATCATCTGATCAGTCCTGCCGGTGCAATTTCAGGATTTTTTCAATAATCTGGCTGGTGGAAACTTCCGGCACCAGTGACATCCGTACCACGCTGCCGCCGTTTGTTTTAACAAACTCACCACCGATAATGGTTTCCTCCGACCAGTCGGCTCCTTTGACCAGCACATCCGGTTTCAGCGTCTGGATCAGCGCCAGTGGGTCCGGTGAATCAAAAAGGACCACATAATCTACGCAGGCAAGGCTGGCCAGCACTTCGGCCCGCTGATCCTGATGCACAATCGGCCGTTTGTCTCCTTTTATCGACCGGACCGAGACGTCACTGTTCATACCTACCACCAGCAGATCCCCTTCAGCTCCCGCCGCCGCCAGATACCTGACATGGCCGACATGCAGAATATCAAAACATCCATTGGTAAAAACCACTCTTTTCCCGAATACGCGGGCCTCGTCCAGCCTGGCTGCAAGCTTATCAGCCGTTACTATTTTTGATAACACATCCATCGGTATGATCTTTTTTTATAGTTTAGCCACTAAGGTACCAAACCCGGATACACCGGTTGGAGGAAAGCGTAAATCCCGGCTCATCGGAGAAATAGCAAATAACAAGCATCAAAATACAAATAAATTCCAAATTACAATATCCAAATCTCAGATAAGATCAAACGCCAATTGTTTGGAATTTTGAATTTCGGTCATTGTGATTTGTTTGGTATTTGTGATTTGTTATTTGAAATTT
>CAMYLH010000498.1 GCA_947259065.1 uncultured Desulfobacterales bacterium | reverse complement strand
TTGTGGACCTCAGATAGAAGGAGCTTCACCGCTGCCTGGTTTGTGGATGTCGCCAACGGCGCTGTCATGTGGCAGGATTTAACCTGCCGCTTTTACGTTCTGGCTGTGACAGCTTGAAAAATGGCAATCTGATTGATTGCTTGAATGCTTGTCGGACCAAATTAACCAATTGAAAATCAACGAATTAGATGCTAAGCGAGGGGTTGTATAGGGTCTTAGAACCAACTTTTTGATAGCAAAAAATTGGTTTTAAGGAACCCAAAAGTCCTTACAACCGTGTTTTTGACCCTGAAAAGTGACTCAATCTCCTGACTGGAGGCCATTAAATGCAAAACAACATCGATATTTCGCGGGCGATGAAAATCCACTTGGGTGAAATATTTGAGGACTTGCCTGAGCTGCCGGATTTCGAACACGGCATTCGCCGGGCACCCGCCAGGCATTTCACCCTCACCCAAAAAGAAACGCAACTTGCGTTAAAAAATGCCCTGCGCTACGTCCCCGACAAATGGCATGCAACACTGGCGTCCGAATTTCTGGATGAATTATTGTCAAGGGGACGAATTTATGGTTACCGATTTCGCCCCCCCGGCCATATCAAAGGCAAACCCATCGATGCGTACACCGGTAACTGCATCGAGGGCCGGGCATTTCAGGTGATGATCGACAACAACCTGGATTTTGATGTCGCCCTCTATCCCTATGAACTGGTTACCTATGGTGAGACCGGCCAGGTCTGTCAGAACTGGATGCAGTATTGCCTGATTAAACGGTATCTGGAAGAATTAACCCGGGATCAGACCCTGGTGATGGCGTCCGGACATCCCCTGGGGTTGTTTGCATCGTCTGCGGATGCGCCGCGGACCATTATCACCAACGCCCTGATGGTCGGCTGCTTTGACGACCAGGAAAACTGGCACCGGGCCATGGCGCTGGGTGTTGCCAATTACGGGCAGATGACGGCCGGCGGCTGGATGTACATCGGTCCCCAGGGCATCGTACATGGCACTTACAGTACCATTCTCAACGCTGGGCGATCCAAACTCGGGATTGCGCCGGATCAGGATTTAGCCGGCCGCCTGTTTGTATCCTCGGGGCTGGGAGGAATGAGCGGTGCTCAGGGAAAGGCAGTGGAAATTGCCAACGGCGTTGCGATCGTCGCCGAAATCGACTTTTCCCGGGTTCTAACCCGTCTGGATCAGGGATGGATTAAAAAGGCACTGGATAATCCCGCCGAAGCCTTTAGCCTGGCAATCGAATACCAGCAGAAAAAAAAGAGCATCACCATTGCCTTTTGCGGCAATGTGGTGGATCTAATTGAATATGCGGTCAACAACCATATCAAAATCGACCTGCTGTCGGATCAAACATCCTGCCACGCGGTCTACGAAGGGGGATACTGCCCCCAGGGAATCTCTTTTGATCAGCGTACCGAGCTTTTAAAATCCGGCCACGCCGGTTTCAAGGAAATGGTGGATACAACCTTGAGGCGTCACTATGAGCTGATAAAAACTCTCGTTGAAAGGGGAACCTATTTTTTCGACTACGGCAACAGCTTTCTAAAAGCCGTATACGATGCAGGTGTCAATGATATCTGTAAAAACGGAAAGGATCCTTTGGATGGATTTACGTTTCAATCCTATGTGGAAGACATTATGGGTCCGATTCTGTTTGATTATGGTTACGGTCCCTTTCGCTGGGTGTGTCTGAGCGGCAAAGACGAAGACCTTCTCAAGACCGATCATGCCGCTATGGAATGTATCGATCCGAACCGAAGGTTTCAGGACCGTGACAATTACGTGTGGATCAGGGATGCCGCTAAAAACAAGATGGTGGTCGGCACCCGGGCCCGGATACTCTACCAGGATGCCATGGGCCGTATGACCATTGCCCTGAAGTTCAACGAGATGGTGCGAAACGGCGAAATCGGACCCGTTATGCTGGGAAGAGACCATCACGATACCGGCGGTACGGATTCTCCCTTCCGGGAAACCGCCAACATCAAGGACGGCAGCAATATTATGGCCGACATGGCCACTCAGTGTTTCGCCGGCAACGCCTGCCGGGGCATGAGTTTGGTGGCCCTTCACAACGGCGGCGGTGTCGGTATCGGCAAAGCGATCAACGGCGGGTTCGGGCTGGTGCTGGACGGTAGTCAACGAGTCGATAGCGTCATCAAACAGGCCATCCCCTGGGATGTCATGGGAGGTGTTGCACGGCGTGCCTGGGCCGGCAACGACAACTCCATCGAAACATCGATCAAATACAATGACATGCGCCGGGGGTCGGACCACATAACCTTACCGTTTCTGACAGATGAGGGGATGGTTGAAGACTTAGTGTCACAAGTATTTGAAAAACTCAGGACGAAAGTTTAGCCGGTTTGCCCGTTAGTTAGTATCTAAGCTTTATTCCGAGACGACTCTCGGAAAAACTGGCCCCTGCGGGGCAGCAAGCACGCTGATTATTTATTTAGGTTTCAGGTGTCGGGTGTCAGGTGTCGGCCCAGCCGCCGGCTAGAAAAGAGGCCAATCTAATCGAGAAAGAAACTGATGAACATCGAACATCGAACGTCCAACATCGTACGTCGAATGAATGTATTCTGTCTATTTTAATAAAGATTTCGCGAAGCGGTTCCATCCTTCGACATTCGTTATTCGATATTCTGCGGTTCGCTGTTTAATCCGACTACCAAAACGGCGAGTTTAACCATAAAAACCGTGCCATTTTGGCGTAGTTTCATACAAGGGAAAGGAGGTGTTAGATACTGACACCCGAAACCTGACACCTTCATTTTCTGACAACATGTTGTCAGAAAAATGCCTCTAAGGGCCTATTAACCGCCTAAACCAGCACACCGGAAAACGGGCGAACCCATTCAAGGAGAATAACAATGGCCGGCATGAAAAAAATCTTGGAATGTGTTCCCAATTTCAGCGAGGGACGTGATCTTAAAAAAATCGATAAAATTGTTGAGCCGTTTCGCGCAATAGACGGCGTTAAGCTATTGGATTACCAGAATGACGAAGATCACAATCGCTGCGTAGTCACCGTGGTCGGTGAACCTGAACCGTTAAAAAACGCCATCGTCGAATCCATGGGCGTTGCCGTTGAACTCATCGATATGCGCACTCATAAAGGACAGCATCCCAGAATGGGTGCCATTGATGTGGTTCCCTTTATCCCGGTCAAAAACGTCAGCGT
>CAMYLH010000497.1 GCA_947259065.1 uncultured Desulfobacterales bacterium | reverse complement strand
TCCGTCTCTCGAGACCAAGACGGTCAGTCCCCACACCATTCGACACTATCTGGCCTTCCGGACTATGTAGGGTGACGTGGACTGCGCGGCGGAACGCACCTTGATTTGCCCATTGCGTGGTGCACAGACAGGACCGGCCACCCCACATAGTTTTCTGGCCCTATAGGCTGTCAAGGAAAGTCAGTAACCGGTCGCCCGGTCGGAAACGACCCGGTCGTCCATGCGGCGGTGTGGTTTTGTCGAGTGCTTGCTCTTTCATAGCAAGCGTGGCGTCGAGATAGATTTGGGTGGTTTCGACGCTTTCGTGACCTAACCAAAGAGCTATGACGGCTCGATCCACGCCCGCCTGCAACATCTCGAGGGCCATGGTGTGTCGAAGCAGATGCACGGTGACGCGCTTCCCCTTGAGTGAAGGACACACCTTGGCTGCGGTCACAGCATGCTTGTTGAGCATGTATTTCACCCCGTGAACACTCAGGTGCTCGCCCTTGACGCTCGGAAACAGCACACGGCCATCGCCCTTTGAGGGCTCACGCAACCAGCCCTTGAGTACGGCGACCGTCGGCTTCGCCAACGGCGTGCAACGCTCCTTGCGACCTTTGCCGATCACCCGAATGTGGGCGCCCGTCTCGAGCACCAGCTCATCGCGTGTAGCCCCGGTGATCTCCGACAGACGCAGACCGGTTTGCACTGCCATCAGGATGAAGGCATGGTCGCGGCGTCCGATCCAGGTGTGTCGGTCGGGAGCGGCGAGCAGCGCATCGACTTCCGCACGCGTGAGGAAGCGGACCAGGGTGCGGGTGAAGCGCTTGCTGGGGATGGCGAGCACCCGCTGGATCTGCGCCGAGTGAGCTGGAAGCTCGAAGGCAATGTAGCGAAAGAACGAGCGAATCGCAGTGAGACGCAGATTACGGCTGCGCACACTCAGCCCGCGCTGCTTCTCCAGGCGGTCGAGAAACGCCACGATCAGGGGCGCATCGATCTCCTCGAATAGCAGTGCAGATGGAGTCTTGTGCAGACGCTCCTGCGTGAACTTGAAGAACAGGCGGAAGGTGTCGCGGTACGAGCGGACCGTGTGCGGGCTGACCCGGCGCTCGAGCATCAGACGCTGCGTGAAGAAGCGCTGCAAAAGCGGAGCCAGGCTGGTAGTGGCAGTCATGGCCGCTGCTCCCAGTGCCGCTCGAGCCGCGACATCGCCTCGCGCATCAGCTCCGGTGAGGCGTTCAAGTACCATTGTGTGTCGGAGACGTGTACGTGACCGAGGAATGCGCTCAAAAGGGGCAGGCGGCGCTCAGGTTCTTGATCGGACCGGTACCAGTTAACCAACGTGGTTGTTGCGAATCGATGCCTCAGATCATGCAGACGCGGTCCATGACTATCGTTAGCACCGCGCACACCGATCTGTCGGGACGCGGCGTAGAACGCCCGGTGAATTTGTCCGCTATCCAGCCTATTGCCCCAGCTGGAGACGAACAAATAGGAGGACACGGGTCGCCCTGTCCAATGGCGCTTGCGTCGAGCGATGTAGTCTGCGAGGACCTTGCAGGTCGAGACGTGCAAGGGCACCAACCGATCCTTGCCGAACTTCGCGCCACGGATTGTCAGCACTCTGGCCTTCAGGTCGACGTCTTGAAGTTCGAGATTACGTGCTTCGCCCAGGCGCAAGCCCGAGACGCTGAGCAGCCCAAACAGGCAATAGTAGACCCGCGGCAACAATGCGCAGCGTTTGCGGTGGCGTGGTGAGAGTGGCATGTGGAGCGTGGCACGTAGTAACTGCTGAATCTCCTTGTCAGAATAGAGATAGGGCCGCGCGCGCTTGGGCCGGTATGGCAACAACCCCGCCGGAGGGATCTGAGTTCGTGGGTCAGTGGCACTTCGATAGCGTGCAAAGACGCGCACGAAGCTCAAACGCTGTGCCGCCCGCGTATCGGGTTGACCGCCCGAGGGTTGTTTGGCCCAGGCAAGTGCCAATCGCAGCGTGATAAAGGAGGCACGGTGCTGTTCCAGGAAGCCGACGAAGTCAAGCAGCGCTGGACCCGTGCTTTGTAGCTTGAATCCGAGGCTGCGCCGCATGGCCAGGTACTCCTGGACGGCTTGTCGCAGGGTATTCATCGCACACCTCCCGGCCACGGCAATGCGAGCGCGCGCAGCGCATCGAGGTCGACCTTGGTGTAGATCTTCGTCGTCTCGGGGCTTTTGTGGCCCAACAGTTCGCCGATCTGCGCGAGGGAGGCGCCATTGCGTAGCATCTGCGTGGCCAATCCATGGCGAAACTGATGAGCCCCGGTGGTGGGCGCATCGATCCCGGCACGTTGAATCGCATGGCGGACAATGGTTCCGACCGCACACTGAGTCAGAAAACCACGAACGGGAGCTCGGGCGCGCAAGAACACCCGGCGGCTGGTGGAGTGAGGTCGTCCATGGCGCAGATAGGCCACGATTGCGTCGCCCACATCCTTCGGCAGGGGAAGCTGACTCCGACGACCACTCTTTCCGTGTACGCTCAAAGATCCGCCCTTCCAATCAATATCCTCGAGTTGCAGGAAGGCCACCTCCCCGGAACGCAAACCAAGGCGGGCGAGCAGCAACAGGATCGCGTAGTCGCGCCGTCCCACGGCAGTACGGCGATCGATGTGACTCAGAAGTCGACGTACTTGCTCGGGCGTAATCCCTCGGGGAATCGAGGGCATCGACCAGTTCGCCACGCACGGCACGACCGCGGCCAAATCCAATTGGATCTTTCCGCGGTAACGTGCGTACTGAAAAAAACGAGCGCAGCGCAGTTGTCAGGAGCTTCGCTCGCTTCAGATGCAGGTGCCGCGCCTGTTGCTGGACGAACTGGACAACATCCATCGCGCGGAGGCTCGACAACCTCACGGGTCCGGCGCCGAAACGGTGTTCGAGGAACTGGCCAACGAAAGGCGCGTAGTTGACGATCGTCGCCTCCGCTAGAACCCGCTCCTCGCGCAGGTATTGCTTGTATGCCTGCACGCAGCGTTCGGCCGGCGTGAGTTGACGTGTTGGTAGCGTCTCGGCGGGAATCGCCCTCTCGCGACGGAGGAACTCGATGAAGTGACCGAGTGCAGCTCGGTCTCCCTGGTTCGGCCGCCTCCGCCGATAGCGAGACTTCAAATACCGCACTGAATGCGCGGACGTGATGCGGTCCGGGACAACTTCCGTCTGCTTGAGCCATCGGCTGAAGCAGGC
>CAMYLH010000496.1 GCA_947259065.1 uncultured Desulfobacterales bacterium | reverse complement strand
CAATCCCGGGCTGTGGCCGAAAAATCAATGCCTGATTTTTTAATTGCATAGCCGATCAGATTCTTGCCGGGATCCAGAACGGCCACTTTTGTCCTCGAAGACCCCACATCAGCGCCGACGTATATTGGGTTTTTATTCATTTCGACTCGAGCCCCTTCACCAGGGCCCACATGGTTCGATTGTAAGGCGTTTCGATGCCGGCCTGCTTTCCGTATTCCACAAATTTTCCGTTCATGAAGTCTATTTCCGTCCGGCGACCAGCTTCGATATCCATTAGCATGGATGGTTTATGATCGCCGGCACTTCGCATGTAATCCATGGCGTGGGGGTAATACTCCCACCCGAGATTTATTTCATTGGCCCTGGAGACGGTTAAACATTCCTTCACCAGAGCCTCAACGATCTGGAAAACGATGGGGTCATTCATCACCCGCGACATGGTCAGCCCGGTTACGGCACACACCGGATTCATCGAGGCATTCATGACCGTTTTGCGCCATACCATGGAAATAATCTGGCTGGTGTGACTGGTGGACAGTCCGCAACTTGAAAGCGTATCAGCGATGACAAGTGCTATTGGGTTTGAAGCGGAATCCAGTTCCTGAATGTAGTGGGGGGGATGATGAAACGGCATGTGAACGTGAGCCGGACCCACTAACCCGCAACCGTAGTTTACCACCGCCCGCATGATGGGGATCTTACCCAGAATTTTAGCCAGTTCCAATTCCGTATCAATACCATTTTGCCAGCTGACGATATACATCCCGTCATGGTAAAAGCCTTCGATGGCGGAAGCGATCAGCGGCAATGCATTGGCTTTGACGGTAATGAAGATGACATCCGGGTCATGCGTCGCGAGCTCATCTATGGTTGTGCAGGTCCTGGCAACCTTCTGTCGGATGTCCTCTGCACCTTCAATAATGATACCGGGATCCAGCGCCGGCTTTAACAGGTTCGGGATCACATCACAAAGGGTGACTTCATAACCACCTTTTGCCAGGAAAGCCGCCAGGATGCACCCGACCGGTCCGGCGCCGATCACTGCAAATGATTGGGGATTAAATTCGCTTTTATCATTCATATGTTACCTCCCCATGTCACGGTTAGGCGTTAAACGAATAACTCCCAATTGGTTTTTAACTCAATTAGGGTACTATTGCATCAGCCTGAAACGCGTGTCGACATGGGTCAAGCCGCCTTCGCAGCTGCCAGCCCAAGATCAAAGGCTTTGAGATTTGAATCCAGGAACGCTTTTTTGGTTTTTAATCTCATGGCTTCTTTAACTTCCTCAACGGATAGCGGCAGGACTCCGGTCTGTAGGAGGGCACCCAGAAGCACCATGTTGACCGCCAGACTGTTGCCGGCTTCCTTCGCCAGCGCCGCCGCATTAAACGCGATCAAGCCGGCAGTTTTTTTGCGAATCAGCTCCTGCAACTGCTTTAAATCCGGATATGTGCCCTGACCGATATTTACCGTAAACGGCATGAGCGGAGCAAGATTGGTGATCACCACCGTGTCGGCGTTACACTTGGCTAATGCCCTTAATGTTTCGGCAGGTTCAAATCCGACCAAGACATCGGCTTCGCCATCGGAGATAATCGTGCTTTTAGCATCACCGAACACTAAGGAAGATTCAACAACGCCTCCCCGCTGGGCCATGCCATGAATTTCACTCATGTTCAGTGGTATCCCGCAAAGCAGCGCAGCTTCAGCCAACACACTGGATGCCAGCAGGTTTCCCTGTCCTCCAACTGCCACAATAACCAATCGTTTTGTTTCCATAATCGTTTTCCTATAGAATTTTAAGCAATATAGTTGTTATATAGTGCATATTTATGCCAGATGTTATAACTCCGCTTAATGGAAGAGCGGAATGTTGGCCTCCCCACCGGCCTGTAAGCCTGTTAAGCCTATGGGCTGGAAGCGGGCTCGCAGCGCTTACGGATCGGAGAGAAAACTGATATTTTGGGTAACTTAAGGAAAATATCTTTTTCATGGTTTTAATCCGCTCTACCCATCATTCCATCACTCCATTATTCCAATATCCCATTTTTTTTCTATACGCTTGCTTTAACCGGCAGTATGGCATTTTCGGGGCATATTTGAGCACAGACCGCACAACCCGTGCAGAGGTTAGCATCAATCTTCACCCGGTCATTCCAGATATAGAAAGCAGGGCAGGCGAGAGAACTGATGCAGTCTTTATGGTTTTGACATTTTTCACTCACATGGAACGGTTTGTGTTTGGGAAGTCTCAGAGCATTGGCGTACAGGGCACAGATTTCTTCGGATATGATCACCGAAACCCCTTTGTGATCGATGGCCTCTTTGATTGCCCCGATGCTTTTCTTTACCTTATACGGTTTGATGGTCGTCACGTGTTGCACGCCGATAGCCTTGACCACTGCTTCAATGGATACCCTGCCGTATCCTTCCATCTTCAGTTTGGTCATATCAACCCCGGGATGGGGCTGGTGCCCGGTCATGGCCGTGGTGCCGTTGTCAAGGATTACCAGGGTAAAGTTGTGGCTATTATAGACGGCATTGATCAGGCCGGGGATCCCGGAATGGAAAAATGTGGAATCACCGATGAAAGCGACCACTTTTTTGTCATTGACCTGGGAAAAACCACCGGCGGTGCCTACCGAGGACCCCATGCAGATGAGAAAATCGGCCGCCGAAAGCGGTGGCAGCAGGCCCAGCGTATAACATCCGATATCCGATGGGAATATGGTCTCCATACCTTCAGTGGCTTTTTTTACTTCAAGATAAGTGGCCCGGTGAGAGCATCCGGCACACAGGGTAGGGGGACGCTGCGGAACCTGCGGAATATCTGAAAGGTCCAGGGTTTTCGGTGGTGTGTAGGGCAGGTCGAAATAGTCTGCAATACACTGCTTGACCTGGGCCGGATTGTATTCATACAGGCGCGTAAATAGATCCTTGGTTTTGCCTTTTATGGGAAGGGTTAACCCCTCCTCCTGGGCAAACGCTTTGACGGCTTCTTCCATGTAAGGCTCGCCTTCCTCCACGATCAATACCTTTTCACATCCTTTGAGGAAACCCTTAATCAATGCCGGCGGCAGCGGGTGCGAAAATCCCATCCGCAGTACTTTAATCTCATTTTCCATCTTCAAATCTTTAAGCCCATCGCGGACATAATTATAGCTGACGCCATTGCAAATAATGCCCCGATTACCGCTGCCTGTG
>CAMYLH010000495.1 GCA_947259065.1 uncultured Desulfobacterales bacterium | reverse complement strand
TAACTGCTGAAACCTCTCTTATGAAACTTCATTTCCAAAGTTGGCGTTGGTTCAATCTAGGGGCACTTTGCATTTTGTAGGTTGGGTTGAGCCTACTCCTGACTTTGTTGGGTTTCGTTGCACTCAACCCAACCTACATTTTGCCGATTCGAATGCGCAATGCGAAACCCAACAACGGCAGATTTTGGAACCGAGCTCCAAAAGTTTCTGTTTCGAGTAGACCGGCCGTTTTTTTGGCCGGCGGCTGGGCTGACACCTTAATGGTCCTGATAACATGTTGTCAGAAAAATGCCCCTGCGGCCCTAATAAGTCTACCTGCTACTGATGGCGGCAGCCACCACCGCCTGTCCCAGTGCAATCCCGCCATCGTTGCTGGGAACCTGCCGGTGGCTGAAAACCGTAAATCGCCGCTTCTCCAGCGCATCCGTCAAACCGGTCAAGAGAATCGAGTTCTGGAAAACGCCACCACTCAACACAACCCGGTCCAAGCCCCGGTCTTTACCGATGACCGCACACAAATCCGTAAACAGGCGAATGAGCGTCTGATGAAACTTGGCACTGATGTCGGCCGCCGACCTGCCCTGCTGAAGATCTTTGACGATCCCGCGGATGATCGGTGCCGGCTGGACATTAACGGTATCACCCGCAATCCAGTCATAATCGTAAATTGATTGCGCTGCATCCGCCGCCAGCATTTCCAGCTCCATGGCGGCTTGCCCTTCAAAATTGACCTGACTGCGAATTCCGCAAATGGCCGCCACACCGTCAAAGAGACGTCCCAGGCTCGAGGTCATGGGAGCGTTGACGCCTTTGGTTATCATCTCACCGATAACCGTCAGCTTGGCACTCTCAATTTCCGTCAATAGGGGAAGCTTCAACTCACGAAATTGCTCGCCGTAAGCATCCCGAAGATAGCTCAGCGCCATACGCCATGGCGCCTTGACGGCCGCACTGCCCCCCGGCATGGCAACATAAGCGAGATGCCCGGCGCGCTCAAAATCGTGTTCCTCGGCAATCAATATTTCACCGCCCCAGATCGCAGCGTCTGTTCCGTACCCCGTGCCGTCGAAGGACAGTCCGATCAGCGGTCCTTCCAGCTTGTGCTCGGCCATACAGCTGACGATGTGGGCGTGATGATGCTGAACCTGAATTTTAGGGGTAACCTCCTGCTCCCGGGCGAATTGGGTGCTCAAATAATCGGGATGCATATCATATGCAATGATTTCCGGCTGAATATCGAGGATGCGTCTGAGATGGGCCGCGGTCAGCTTCAAGAACTCATAGGTTGCCAGGTTTTCCAGGTCCCCGATATGCTGGCTTAAAAAAACCTTATCCTGCTGGGTGATGCAGATCGTATTTTTCAGGTCGGCTCCGCAGGCCAGAATCGGGGGCACCTCATTTTTTAAAAAAATCGGAATGGGCACAAAGCCCCGTGACCGACGTATGAATCGTTTGGTCCCGGCAATGTTTCGCACAATGGAGTCATCACTGCGCAGGTAAATGTCACGGTCGTGGACGAGGAAATAATCGGCAATACCGGCCAGCCGGTTGAAGGCATCGTCGTTGTCGATGGCAATGGGCTCTTCACTTAAATTGCCGCTGGTCATTACCAGAGCGGTAAATCCTTGTTTCAGCAACAGATAGTGTAACGGTGTGTAGGGCAGCATCACGCCAAAATACTTGTTTTTGGGCGCAACCTCCTTTACAAGGCAGCTTGGATTTTTTTTTCTCAGCAGCACAATGGGGCGCTGAATAGAAGTCAGCAATTTTTCTTCCCCGCCATCGGCCAGGGCATATCGCCGGATACTCTCGAGGTCAACGGACATGACGGCAAAGGGCTTTTCCTCGCGCAGCTTCCGTCTGCGCAGACGCATGACCGCATCGGAGTTGGCGGCATCTGCGGCCAGATGATAACCACCCAGACCTTTGATCGCCAGGATATAGCCCTGTTTCAACAGTTCAGCCGCTTGGTCGATGGGGTCTTTCAGCGATATTTTGTTGCGCTGGTTGTCGTAAAGGCAAACATGGGGCCCGCAACCGGCACAGGCATTCGGCTGGGCGTGAAACCGCCGATCGGTCGGATCATCGTATTCCGACTGACAGGCGGCACACATCTTAAAATGGCGCATGGAAGTCTTCGGCCGGTCGTAGGGGATGTCATCGATAATGGTATAGCGCGGACCACAATTGGTGCAGTTGATAAACGGATAGCGATAGCGACGATTATCAGGGTCAAGCAGTTCGGCCAGGCAGTCGTCGCAAATCGAGACGTCCGGTGAAATCAAGGTAGACGTTCTCGATTCACCTTTACTTTTTGTGATGGTAAAATCAGGGTAATTTTTTACAGCGACCCTTTGGCTGTTAATTTCAACAATAACGGCGAGAGGTGGGCTCTTGGCGGAGAGATCCGCTTCAAACGAAGCAACCTTGCCGGCGGGCCCTTCAATGTGAATGGATACACCTGAAGACGTGTTGGCCACGTCTCCTTTCAGACCATATTTCTCAGCCAGCTGAAAAATAAAAGGCCGAAAGCCGACACCCTGAACAATACCGTTAACTTTCAACCGTTTGGCAACACCATTTTCGGTCATGGCAAAAACAGCCTACCCTTGATCTACTCCGCCCTTCGACATTCGTCATTCGTCATTCGTCATTCCTTTACCGCCTCCTTCCACAAAAGCGGCTGCCTCTTTCAAGAATTTCAAAGTTTCCATGGCGGCGGCTTCATCTATCTTCTGAATGGCAAAGCCGGCATGCACGATGACATAATCGCCGACCCCGGCATCTTCGAGCAACAATAGACTGGCTTCCCTTTGGACGCCATCCACATCGATAGTTGCCATATGGTTGCTAATTTGTGTTATCTTTGAAGGGATTGCAAGACACATCGTCCGATTTTCCTTTTTTGTAGGTGTTCACAGGTTACTCCCCGCACATCGGCTAAATATAAAAATGCAATTAACGTCAAGACCTGCTTTCCGGGTGATTGGCTCCGGTCCAGGACATACCCAGACGATCAAGCTCGGCTAAAACCATTTCAATGACGGGTTCGACCTGCGCCTGGATGGTGGGTGTCAATTCGAGACTCTGCGTTTCGATATCCTGCGGTTCCACCCCGATGATCACCGTTTGCGGAACCTTATCCAGGGCCTGGCACAAGGTCAGGGCCTCAAGAAAATCTACCTGGTGCAAAGAATTCTTGGCCCGGATT
>CAMYLH010000494.1 GCA_947259065.1 uncultured Desulfobacterales bacterium | reverse complement strand
CATGTCCGATTTTAAATTGATCACCAGTTTTGAACCTACCGGTGATCAGCCCGAAGCGATTGAAAAATTATCCTGCAATTTGCTGGCCGGGAACCGCCACAATGTCCTTTTAGGAGTGACCGGGTCCGGCAAGACATTTACCATGGCCCAGGTTATTGCCAGAATTAACAAACCGACGCTGGTCATCGCTCCAAATAAAACCCTCGCGGCACAGCTCTATAGTGAGTTCAAACAGTTGTTTCCCGAAAATGCCGTGGAATATTTTGTGAGCTACTACGACTATTACCAACCGGAAGCATACATTCCCTCCAGTGACACTTACATCCAAAAAGACTCATCGATCAACGAAATGATCGATAAATTGCGGCATTCCGCAACCCGCTCGGTGCTGTCCCGCAGGGATACTGTTGTTGTGGCCAGTGTCTCCTGTATTTTCGGACTGGGTGCCCCTGAAGATTATCTGGATATGCGGATTGACATTGCCAACGACATGGAATTCGGCCGAGATGAGTTTCTTTTCAAACTGGTTGCGATGCAATATGAACGCAACGACGTGGACTTTCACCGGGGCGTTTTCAGAGTCAGGGGCGATCGGGTGGAAGTTTTTCCGGCATACGAAGAAGACAGAGCCATCCGCGTCGATTTTTTCGGCGATCAGGTCGAGGCCATTTCAGAGATAGATGCCCTCCGCGGAACCGTGATCAAACGCCTGAAACATACGGCTATTTTTCCAGCCAGTCATTATGTGACCGGCAAAACGACGCTTAAAAAGGCTGTCGAAACAATTATCGATGAGTTGAAAGAAAGGATCGAATACTTCCACAATGAAAACAAACTGATTGAAGTCCAGCGCATCGAGGAGCGCACCCACTTCGATCTGGAAATGATCCAGGAACTCGGCTACTGCAACGGCATCGAAAATTATTCCCGCCATTTGACCGGTCGAAAGCCCGGAGACCCCCCGCCGACCCTGCTGGATTATTTCCCGGATGATTTTCTGCTATTTATCGACGAAAGCCATATCGCCGTACCACAGTTGCGCGGCATGTATCGCGGGGATCGCTCGCGTAAGGAAACTCTAGTTGAATATGGCTTTCGACTGCCCTCTGCCCTGGATAACCGACCGCTGAAATTCGAAGAGAGCAACGCGCGGATTTCTCAGGTAATTTATGTTTCGGCAACACCAGCGGAATATGAGCTCACTGAGGCAAAAGGATTCCTGGTAGAATTGATCGTCAGGCCCACCGGCCTGATTGATCCGCCCATTGAAGTCCGCAGTGCCAAGAACCAAGTCGACGATCTTTTAGAAGAAATTCAAAATCACCAGAATCACAATGAAAGAATTTTGGTGACAACACTCACCAAGCGCATGGCGGAAGATCTGACTGAATACTATTCTGATCTGGGGATCAAAGTGCGCTATCTTCACTCCGACATCAGCACGCTTGAACGAATCGACATTATCCGTGACCTGAGACTGGGCGATTTTGATGTGCTGGTGGGAATCAACCTTTTGCGTGAAGGTCTTGATATCCCTGAAGTCTCCCTGGTGGCGATCCTGGATGCGGACAAAGAGGGTTTCCTGCGCTCGGCCCGATCTTTGATTCAAACCTGCGGACGGGCATCCCGCAACGCAAGCGGTAAGGTCATCATGTATGCCGACATTGTGACGCGCTCCATGAAGCTTTCCATTGACGAGACCAATCGCCGCCGTGAAATTCAACAGGCTTATAACCAGGCCCACAACATTACACCTGAAACCATCCAAAAGGATATTACCCAAACCTTCGATTTCGGCAGGGACCGGGAAGATACTGCCCATGATCGCATTGCGGAAACTGTTGCCGCATATAAATCCCTGGATGATATTGACTCAATTATCGGCTCTCTGAAGAAAGAGATGGCTCAGGCGGCCAAAGACCTTGAATTTGAAAGGGCTGCAGAGTTAAGAGATGAAATCAAGGCTCTTCAGAAATTGATAGTGCTGGAGGTGTGATCGAGGGTTTGCTATGAAGACACAAGCCACCATCCAAGATAAACTGGCGATGGTCAGCAATGAACCCGGCGTCTATCTGATGAAAGATGCCACCGGAAAAGTCATCTACATCGGCAAGGCCAGAAATTTAAGAAAAAGGCTGGCCTCCTATTCCAAAAATTCCGGTCAGTTGAATGTTAAAGCCGGAATTCTGGCAACCAAGATTAGCGACATTGAAACCATCATTACGCGCACGGAAAAAGAAGCTCTAATCCTGGAATCCAATCTGATAAAGCGCTATCGGCCGCGTTATAACGTGGTATTGAAAGACGACAAACGCTATCCATCACTGCGAATTGACTTAAACGATAAATACCCTAATTTTTCCATCGTCAGAAAAATCGGACAAGACCAGGCCTTATACTTTGGTCCTTTTGCGTCCGCCCAGGCCGTGCGTGAAACCCTGCGAACAATCAACAAAACCTTTAAACTTCGCAAGTGTAAAGCCAGGGATTTTAAAACCAGAAACCGTCCTTGTCTTCATTGCCAGATGGACGGCTGCTTGGCACCATGTTGTCTCGACGTAAATCCCGATATATACGGAGAGCAGGTCAACGAAGCCATTATGTTCCTAAAAGGAAGGACGCCGGATCTGATTCGCAAAATTAAAAAACAGATGGAGTCCTGCGCACGGGAACACCAATTTGAAAGAGCGGCCAGGCTGCGGGATAAAATTTTTTTTCTGGAACGAACCATTGAAAAACAGATTGCTGTAACCACCGATTTTAAAGACAGGGATGTGTTTGCCATTGCCCGCTCCGCAGAGTGCTCCGTCGTAACGGTGTTGTCCGCAAGGGGTGGCTTTCTCGGCGGAACGCGTCATTATAGCTTTACTGAAACCATATCTACCGTTCAAGAGATGATGGCAGCGTTTATCAGGCAATATTACGAACGTCATCCATCTGTACCGGACGAACTGTTGGTTTCAACAGAACTGGAGGATGCAGAGCTGACCGCGGAATGGCTGGGAAATTTCAAAAAGAAAAAAGTCAAAATTCTGCAGCCGAAACGTGGGGAAAAAACACAGCTGGTGATCCTGGCGATCCACAATGCCGAGAACGAATTGAAAAGCATCATGGCCTCACGTACCGCTGAAATGAATCTTGTCAAACGGCTTCAAAATAAATTGAAAATGGAAAGATTACCAGAGCGAATCGAATGCTTTGACAATTCCAACA
>CAMYLH010000493.1 GCA_947259065.1 uncultured Desulfobacterales bacterium | reverse complement strand
CAAGCCGGGGCCGGCCACCACTGAGTATTTTGCTGAGGTGTGAATTGAAAAGGAAAAGGAAAATAAACATGACAACCTATCGCATCGCATGTGTCCATTCCGGCTCGGCAAAGGCAGCGCAAAGTTTTACAGAGTTGGCCGGTCGTTACGACTTTCTGCCGCCGGAGCAGTGCGACGTCATTGTGGCGCTGGGTGGCGACGGGTTCCTGCTGCACACCATTCACAATTACCTGTCGTTGGGCAAACCCATCTTCGGCATGAATTGCGGCACGGTCGGCTTTTTAATGAATGACTATCGACTCGATGATCTCCCCGTCCGAATCGAAGCGGCCAAAGAAATACGTCTTCTCCCGTTGGCTATGGAAGCCGAGATGGGGGATGGGCGTGTAGAAAAAGGCCTGGCGTTCAATGAAGTATCCGTCACCCGTCATTCAGGCCAGTCGGCCAACATGCGAATTACGATCGACGGGGTCGAACGTCTGGCCAAGTTCGTGGGCGATGGTCTGATCGTATCCACTGCCGCCGGCAGCACGGCCTACAACCTCTCGGCGCACGGCCCCATTATTCCGTTGGGCTCGAACCTCTTGGCGCTGACACCGGTCAGCCCATTTCGGCCGCGACGCTGGAAGGGCGCCCTGATGCCGCACACCGCTAAAGTAACCTTGGAAAATCTGGACCCGGAGAAAAGACCGCTGGCGGCCACCGCCGATTTTATGGAAGTTTTCGGTGTATTGTCGATCACTATCGGCGAGGGTGACAAAAACGGCGCCACCCTGCTCTTCGACCCTGATCATTCGTTGGAGGAACGGGTGATTGCCGAGCAGTTTACAATCTAACATAAAGGATATCGAACTATGCAAATAAAACAAGCGGATGCGTTGGTATTTTTCGGCGCAACGGGCGATCTGGCGTTCAAAAAGATCTTTCCGGCACTACAGAGCATGGAGCAAATTGAATTTTTCGACATGCCCATCATCGCCGTTACTCGCGGCGGGCGTCGCAAAGAAGATCTTTTGGATCGGGTCCGCAAAAGTCTTGAAACACATGGCGGGGGTGTAGACGAAGCCGCTTTCGGCAGGCTTGCCGATCGCCTTCGAATCGTATCGGGTGAATATGACGATCCGGCCACATTCCGCAAGCTCCGGGGAGCCCTGAACGGAAAGGCTCATCCGGTATTCTACCTCGCCATTCCCCCGAGCGCATACGCGGGTATCATCACCGAGCTGGGGCAGTCCGGCTGCGCCCAGGGAGGGCGATTGCTGATCGAAAAACCCTTCGGCTATGATGTGGCGTCTTCCCGCGAACTCAACCGGGCGATTCATCAGGTGTTCGATGAATCCGATGTTTTCCGGCTCGACCACTACGCCGGCAAGCTTCCGGTCCAGAACATCCTGTTGTTCCGGTTTGCCAATGCCTTTCCCGAGGCCTTTTGGAACCGCCAATTTATTTCGAGCATCAAGATCACCATGGCCGAGTCCTTCGGCGTCAAAAGCCGCGGTCGGTTTTACGAAGAGGCGGGCGCGATCCGCGACGTGCTGCAAAACCATCTGTTTCTCGTGTTAGCCCTGCTGGCGATGGAACCGCCGGCCGGTACCGATGAAGAGGCCCTGCGCGACGAGATGGTGAAAGTGTACAAATCCATGCGACCTTTGACCGCAGACGATGTGGTGCGCGGTCAATTTACAGGGTATCGCCGGGAAGAAGGGGTGGCCCCGGATTCAAACGTCGAGACCTATGTGGCCGTGCGATTGTTTCTGAACTCCTGGCGCTGGGAAGGTGTGCCGTTTTTCATACGGACTGGAAAAAAGTTGGCGGTCACCGCCAACGAGGTGCTGATTGAATTGCGCCGACCTCCGCGGAACGTATTAAGCGGTGCGGAACCCGGTCAGGCGAACCGGCTGCGATTCGGTCTGGGACCGGATCTATCCATTGCCATGAGTGCGATGATTCGCAAACCGGGGCTAAACTGGGAGCTGGAAGATGTGGAGATGGTGGCGTGCCGCGAGGCTTCCGTGGAAGACGAGGTCGCGGCCTACCGCGATTTGCTCCGATCCGCCATGCTGGGCGATACAGTTCCCTTTGCACGTGCCGACGGGGTGGAAACCCAATGGCGGGTGGTGGAGCCTGTGCTCGGCAATGTGACACCTGTCTTCGAATACGAGCCGGGGACATTTGGTCCGAAAGAGGCGGATCGACTGGTGGAGGCATCCGGAGGCTGGATTCCACCCCAGCACATACAGTATTCCTAACGAAGAAATCGGAGAGGCATGATGAACGCAACCGACCATAAAAGACCGGAAAAGTTTAAGTCTGTCGAGCACATACGTCTTGAGGAAGCATCGGAAGGGAACCTCTGCTGGAAACGATGGGGGCCTTACCTTTCCGAACGGCAATGGGGAACGGTGCGGGAGGATTTCAGCGAAGACGGAGATGCCTGGAACGACTTTACCCATGACCAGGCTCGTTCCAGAGCGTACCGATGGGGAGAGGACGGTCTGGCCGGGATCAGCGATGATCGGCAGATGCTCTGCTTCGCATTGGCCCTTTGGAACGGACGCGACCCGATTCTGAAAGAACGCCTGTTCGGATTGACCAACGCAGAGGGGAATCACGGGGAAGACGTTAAGGAGTATTATTTCTATCTAGATTCGACACCGACCCATTCCTACATGAAATACCTCTACAAATATCCCCAGTCGGCCTATCCGTACCTGGATCTGGCGGAAACCAATCGAAGACGAACGCGAGAGGAGTTCGAGTATGAGTTGCTCGACACGGGCGTTTTCGACCAGGACCGCTACTTCGATATATTCGTGGAGTATGCTAAGGCCAGTCCCGAGGATATCTTGATTCGAATCACGGCGGCAAACCGGGGGCCCGAGGCCGCCTCGCTCCACCTGCTTCCGACGCTCTGGTTCCGCAACACGTGGTCCTGGCAGGAAGGGGAGGAAAAGCCCGTGCTCAAACAAATCCCCTCCGATCGCCCCTTTGATCAAGATGGAACCGGGGGGCAATCGGGTGTGATACAAACCTCCCATTCGAAACTGGGCAATCGTTTTCTCTTTTGCGAACCCGGCGCTGCCCTTCTCTTCACCGAAAACGAGACTAACACCGAACGACTCTTTGGCACCCCCAACCAAACCCAGTACGTCAAGGACGCCTTCCACCGCTTCCTGATTGAGGGAGAGTCGGGCGCGGTGAACCCGGCCGGGGA
>CAMYLH010000492.1 GCA_947259065.1 uncultured Desulfobacterales bacterium | reverse complement strand
TATCGATGATAGGTCTCATTCTTGGCGGCACCTTTCTGAAAGGTATCGACACGCCCGAAGGGCAAAAAAATATACTCTTCATTATCGCGCTGTTCGGGCCCTTGGGCATCGCTCTCTATTGGGCAGGTGAACGAGAGTTTCGTAAGCGAAATATCGGCAATCCTTAACGGCTGCTTTTGGCCGATACCAGCCGTTCGCCTGATATGATGCTGAATGGCTGGTGATGACCCTTTCCAGCCGGTCGCCGAACCGATCCAACAATGATAATTCGTCCATTACTGATCTTCTTTTTTGCTTTCTTATCGGGCTGCGCCGAGTACTGTGAGGATCAGATCGAGTCGGCATTGTTCGAATATCAATGGTCTCCTGATTCAAGAAAGAGTGAGAGTCTCGGCGGTCTTAGTCGAGCACTTTGGATATGCAATATTCCCGAAAGAGGCGTAGCGGACCGATTCGGTTACTACACGCATGCGGCACAAATCTATTTCATATTGAATCGCTACGAGGACGCGTCGGAAGCTCTAGACTCAGACGACTACACTCTTTCTGAAGATCAGACATTCGATCTCTTGTCCTTCGCAGTAACGCACAACGATGGCCAAGTTCTTGATATCGTTCTGAGTGCGGGACTTGATCCAGTTGTTCTTCAGCCGAACATCGGCACCACTGTGTTGATGCACGCATCGCAGTCCGAAGCTGGCGCCACCGAAAGGATGCGCCGCCTCGTCGAGCTTGGTAACGACCCACTCGCCGTTACCGAAGGTCGTTTTTCGGTTCTAGACTTCGCCATCGCGGCCGAGAATGACGAGGCTGTCAATCTGATATTAGTGTGGTTTGGTGATGCCGGGCTAGCGTCTTTGGACCTTGTCGAATTTTCGATCACCGTCGCAGACAAGACTGGTTTCGAAGGCTACTCAGATAAACTTCGTGCTTGGCTGGTCGCTCAAAACAGCGGCGCAGAGTAGACCGACCACCGTCCGGTTTTGGCCGTAAGCAGTCGTTGGACTGGTAGAATGATGAGCGGCTGCTGTTGACGCAAAGCAGCCGGTCGTGGCGCGTCTCATCTTCAAGGAAGAGTTGCCCCTATGGCACGAGAATAGAACTCAGGCACCCAAGCGTGTATTGCAACAATGTTGAAGCTGATCGCGACCTGACCGATTCTGAAAAGGATCTTCTTCGCGCTCTAATGCAAATCGGGAAGCCGGAGGCATACCGCTTCATTCCTCAGATCGAAGATGTTCGCGTTAAGATTGAATGCGACTGTGGTTGCGGCCGGATCTATTTCGTTACAGAGCGATCTGACGATGTGATGATTCTCGCAAGTCGGAAGTTCGATCGAGATGACGGAGGAACTTTCGTGTATTTCGTATTGTCCGTCGGCGAGACTCTTGCGGGCCTGGAGTCGATTTCATACAACAGATTCGGCGAGATAGAGGAATATCCGGAGGACGCCCTTTTTCGAAGTCTGGGAAAATAATTCGAATGACGTGCGGGCTTCTGATCGGGGTCGCGAACGGCTGGTTCTGGCCGTAAGCAGTCACTCACCAGGCTGTATACTCAGCGGCTGGTAATGACCCAAAGCGGCCGTTGGCAAATTAACGTCTACCGGAGGATTTGATGCTCGCAAAGGCACTAATGGCCTTGATGCTGTCAATGTTCTCAAGTCACTTGCTCGCGTGCCAATGCGTCAATTACGAGAATCTTGGCGAGAAAGTCGCAAGTAGCGATGTCGTATTTGTCGCGCTGATTACGTCCGTTAATACGCCCGGTCCCTCCTCCAAGTACAGGCAAATAGGATATGAAACGCAGGAGATATTGAAGGGAGAGACGCGGTTCCCCGCATTGCAAACGCACAATAATTCCTGCGGGACACCATTTGAGGAAGGTCTCGAATATCTGATCTTTGCCTCAAATGACGGCGTAGTCAGCACATGTTCAGGAGCAAGAGCTACTACTTCGTCGGACGGCTTCATGACGGAGGGCAGATTGTGGGTCAACGCGATACACGATTTTGATGCTGGCGTTACCCAGGATCTTGTCGCACCCTGGTATTTTAAGGGAAGCGAGGATAGATGCGTTCTCTTTGGTGAGTTCGTACGACCGAGTCCTTCATATCCCGTATATCTCAGTTTGTCGGCGTCTGGCCTCGGCAGTCAAAGTAGGGGCACCCATAGGATGTATCTGGGCTTCACTGTCGAAGCGCGAAACACAAATAACGCTGCGCCCAGACCATTGGAGTTACATGTCGGGACGAGACAAATTGACATTCCGCCTGCCAAATTGAGAGTGGTAAAGGGAGAATCGCGAGAGAGTCTTGGCCAAATGGCGGCCGCGCTTCGTGAAGCGTCGACGGACTCGGGCGGTAGCAACGTAAGATTCGATGCAAGCGCTGTGCCGGTACGCATGTCGTCAGACGCAGGATTAGACGGTGCAGTTTCTCAATTTCAGCAGTGTTTACGTGGCAGGTGAGTACCAGGACTATGATTCCGTTTCGAATACAATACGGATGCGGGAATAATCTCGATATTCATTGCTTCGGTTGTCTGCAATGCTCGTAATCTGAACGGCTGCTAATGGCCGTAAGCAGCCTCTGGCCGTCTGATACACTCAGAGGCTGGTGATGATCCTTTCCAGCCGGTCGCAAACTTGCACCCTTTACGATAAACAACCCGATACTCCTTGGACTGAATGGCCGCTTTACACGAATCAATGGCGTCACTTCGTATTGGAGGTGATGCACTCGATCCAGACGAGATCACTGCCATTCTCGGCTGCACCCCGTCGTCACAAGCGAAGAAAGGCGACCCTCTTAGAGAAGGTCCTGCGCGTGCGAAGACCGGTACGTGGCAACTTGATGCAAGCCGCAGATCACCCGGTGATATTGATGCTCAGGTGCGCGAGATATTCGGACGCCTGAACTTCGATCAGTGGGATAGGATTGTTGATCGATATGATGTCGATATCTTCTGCGGGCTTTTCATGTCGAGTGGCGACGAGGGATTCAGCATTTCAGACGACGTGTCAGCAATGCTCGGCGAACGGAAGATCAGGTTGGATATCTGCCTTTATGGCCCGTAGTCATCAGATTCCGAGTGGCGAGTTGAAGTAGCTGGTTGACCGGCTGCTTCACGCCCTGAGCCGGTCCGTCAAGTTTTTCTAAGCTGCTTCTGCAAGTTGTTTGAGTAGCGGCGATCCTCGCCGACGCAGCGTCTCCAGGT
>CAMYLH010000491.1 GCA_947259065.1 uncultured Desulfobacterales bacterium | reverse complement strand
TGCGCAGTCGCTACGGGATGAGCCCGGATCAGACGGTTGCAGATGAGACTTAGACCAAAATGGCATTCTCTTGAACATCAGACCGGCGCGGAAGCACACGCAGGCACAAGCTGCAGATCTACTGGCTGTTGCGGGCTTGACAAAAAAGGTGCCAGATCATCGCGTAATTCACCGACCCGCTTCTCGAACCTTGCTCGCTGCGTGTCGGTGAGCGAGGTGGTGATGTTGTCCATCAGCTGGATGAATTCACTCCTGGCGATGTGCCAGGATTGGCTGGTTTCGGCAGATGTCCCGTACCGTCGTACCCACCAGCCGTCGAGGTATTCTCGCAGTGCTTCTGTGTCGGCGTCGTTCGCGATCATAGCCAGCAGTGTGTCTGTGTGCTCTGCCCGATAGGCTAGCCATGCCGCGCTCAGATCAGGGATTTTCTCCAGCGCATCCTTAACCTGCTGTCGCTGGCTATCATTCAGTTTTCCCGCCCATTTCTCGATCCGCTCCGTGATCCTTTTCTGGCGGGCCGCGCTCCTGCGCTGTGGATCCGGATCGAGGAAACGCTGGACGGCATCTTGCTGGCGCTGCGTCGTGTACTTGGCGAGGTGTCTGAGCTGGTCAGCATCAAGCTCCGCCAGCAAGGGGGCCGCGAGTTCTGCGGCAAGGCGGGCATGCCGCTGGTAGATCAGCAGGGCGCCGTCGACCAGGCACGCCGCGCCGAGCGAACCGTCCCTCTGCTTGACGACACGCCCGGCGAGATCAAGGTAGGCAATCACAAGGGGCAGTTCACTTTCGCGGTGGTGGCGCAAGGTGGCTTGCAGTAGCGGCTGCCAGTGGTCGCGTTGAGCATCGCTGGCCCCGACGGTCTTCAAGGAATAATGCTCCAGCAGCCAGTCGGAATTTCGGTAGGTCAGGCCGGTACCGCTGCAGGCGGAGCCGAGCAGGGTCACTACTGTAATGACGATGAAGCGTAGCATCAGCTGATCATCAGGTGTGATACACCGTGTGATCCCGTTGGCAAGGGCGATGCGGTTATTATGCCGCGTATATAGCCTGCCTGGCGAGATAGGCCTCCAGATCTTCCGAACCACCGATGTGATCGCCATCGATAAACACCTGCGGAGCGGTGGACATGCCCGAAACTGCACGGATGGTTGATTCGCTGAAGTCACGGTTTAGCACCAGTTCTTCGAACTGAATGCCGGCATCGTGCAACATGCCCTTGGCACGCGCGCAGTAGGTGCAGCCATCCCGGCTGAAGACGGTGACGTCCAGCGGTTTGGCGGCATTGGGCGCGATATAGGCCAGCATGGTATCGGCATCAGAGACTTCAAAAGGATCGCCCGGTACATCCGCTTCGATGAACATCTTTTCGATAACACTGTCCTTCACCAGCATCGAATAGCGCCAGGAACGTTCACCGAAGCCCAGGTCGCCCTTGGGTACCAGCATGCCCATGCCACGGCTGAAATCGCCATTGCCGTCGGGCAGGAACGTCAGGTTGAGTGCCTTTTGTTCTTTACGCCATTCATTCATGACAAAGGCGTCGTTGACCGAGATGCAGATCACTTCATCCACGCCATGCTGTTTGAATGTCGATGCCAGCTTGTTGTAACGAGGTACGTGAGTCGAAGAACAGGTTGGCGTAAAGGCACCTGGCAGTGAAAAAACCACCACGGTCTTGCCCTTGAACCTTTCATCACTGGTCACATCAAGCCACTCGTGGTCACTACGGGTATGGAAAGTGACTTGCGGGACTTCTTGACCTTCGCGATTCTCAAACATCGATTTTGTCTCCACTGGAACGTCTGGGTTGTTGTTACGACAGGGTTGCTTGCATAACCGGTCCGGCAGTTATCCCCGGTAAGGATGCTGTGGTGATCACTTGTCGATGATTTCGAGATGCTCGGGATTGACGCACAATCTGTTTCCGCAAGTCTGCCTGATGATTGCGCCCTCTGGTATCGGCCCGATAAAGGAGGCGTAGCTCGCGCGGTGTGCGCTCTCGATACTGGTTCCAGACTCAGTTTTGAGCATCATTCTTCCATAACCGCTGTTCGAGATCTGTCCGCGCCACAGCCAGCAATCAGACTCAGGATCCCTGGCGACAGAGCCCAGCACTCGATCCGCGTTCCTCGTATTGAGTAAATCATTCATCACTGTTCATCCTCATAATCCCGTCGACGGGTAATCCGGTGTTGTCCTAGACAATAGTTATGAATTCAGTAATTGTCAAGGTATTGTATACGACGTTATACGGTCTTAATGGGGCTGCGGAGGCCGCGCGAAGTAATGAATACACAAAGTGGAATGATATCAACGGGGTACCGGATTGGTTCCGTGGCAAAACTGACCGGTGTTTCACCCGATGCCTTGCGAGTCTGGGAACGGCGCTATGCCTGTCTCCTCGGCTGCCAGATTTTTCGTTTTCGTCCGCAACCATTCATGCAGCCCCCGCTACCGCTACGAGTGACTCGCAGCATGAACACAAGGATAATGAACTGACACTGGGTATCCCTGAGGGGATAAAGCGAATCCGGAGATTGATACCTTCATCAGATAATTCTTTAAGCAGCTTCGGGAAGATAAGCTGCAATGGAAAGTCGTTTGTTGCGATGGTGAATTCCATTTTCTCGGTCAGCGGGTCAAATTTTCGCTGGTCAGTGAGCGATTTAAGGTCATCTAAAACAGACTCAACCGAAGCACGCAGGGCGCGTGCCTTGGCCGTTGGTTCAATCCCCCGTCCTACGCGAAAAAACAACGGGTCTTCGAATATGGTCCGTAATTTGTCAAGTGTATGGCTGACCGCTGACTGGCTAACGCCCAGTCTTTCTGCCGCCCTGGCTACAGACGTCTCGTCAAGAACTGCCAGAAACGTTCTAAGCGTATTACCGTCAAGACTCAAATGATCGATATTGTTCATATGTCCCATGAGTATACATTAGTTGATCCTGTTCATTTGTGCGGTTATAAATGCCTGATGGAATACAGGCTCGGATGATCAGCAATTGCGGGATTAGCTAACACTACGCACGAGAACAGGACAAAGCGGTTTTCAACACAGGAACGTGCCTACACCTCGCCGATCTGGTACGCGCCGATGTCATAAAAATGGCTCGGTAGTTTCAGAAACCCGCATTAGCGGTCTTTGTGGGAGCAAGATAAGTATGGCTGATTCAAATCAAGTCAAATTGGTGGTTCTTGTCTGCGTTAGTGCAGTGCTGGTT
>CAMYLH010000490.1 GCA_947259065.1 uncultured Desulfobacterales bacterium | reverse complement strand
CAGTTCCCTAATGGAGACATGATCGACGATGACCTCGGTGTCGTTTTTCTCACCCCACCTTTTGACATACGTATCTCTGAGCCAATCGTCAAAAGAGGGAACAAAATGAGACCATTGGAGAATCTTGAGTTTTTTCTTAGCCGCACCAACCTTCCCCGGGATGATGATATTGGCACCCAGTCCGGTTGCAACCATTCCCGCTGATACAGCTTTAATAAAATCACGCCTTGAGATACTTTTGGCCTTTTTCTCTTTTAACGCATTATATTTCTGTGCTGTCATTTGATCTGACCTCCCCATTATAAAAGGAAGAGCTTTTTAAAATCAAAAATTGAAAAGATACCAGCTATATGAATTTCGGATGGGAGTGAGACTCAGCTCAGAATGAGATCAGCAGTTAGAAAGAGGAGAGGTTCAACGTTGCGCTTCCAGGCAGCACGAGACGTTTTGGCAAGAACTTTTCTATATGTTTACTTGATGTTGTTATCAATGTCAAGAATTTACAAAAAAGCACTACATTGTAGCAATTAAAAAGGCGGCTGCATGGTGATGCTGGAGAGAAGATACCTTGCACAGGGTCTATTTCAGCAAAGAGATTTGGAATGCGCGAAACAGTGCAGAAAAATCAGAATCAGACGTGAGATTGAGTTGAGAAAAGCGTAATCGTTGTCGCTTTGTTAATTTGAAAAGCCTGTAAAGAAGTGTCCATTAGTAATAGTTTGGGTAACGATTTGGTCGCGGCCGTGAGATCCTGAACGTCCGGTGCACTAATAATTTAAGACTATTGGGCTTTAATTTATTAGCTTCGGCCATGTGTCTGTCAGACGATAGCCACCAGGCCAGGGATCTTCCGGATCGCACATCAATTGATGTGTACCGGTTATCCATCCGCGCCCACGAATCGTCGGAATAATGGCCGCCATGTCACCGACGCTGGTATAGCCTGAAATTGTGCAGTCAAACCTTGACCCGATAATGGAATTCGCAATGAAACGATCCCCGACCTGCATTTCCCCGCTAGCATAAAGAACGGCCATCCTCGCAGAACATCCTGTGCCGCAAGGAGAGCGATCGAGTTTTGCGGGATCGATGGCCACCGTATTGCGACCACTTAGAATGTCACCCTGACGCTCTATCGGCATTGTAAACTGACAGAACGAAATCTGATTCCATTCGCGGTTAGTTGGATGTTGAAATCCGATCTGCTCATTGGCTGCCGCTGTGATTTTAGCGCCCATTTTTGCAAGTTCTCGAGCCTCATCCGGAACAATTTCAAATCCAAGAGACGGTGCATCGACGAGAACAAAACTGTCACCACCATATGCGGTGTCAACGGTTAGAGTGCCGATTCCCGGCACTTCAAGTTTTACACCCAGTTTGTCGGTAAAAGAAGGGACGTTTTGAATCTCAATACTCTTGGCCTTACCATTTTCACAATAGGCGTTAACATGCACCAGCCCGGCAGGAGCTTCGAGAAAGAACGTTGTCTCCGGTTGCTGCATCTGAATCAAGCCACTGTCCAGCAGGACGGTCGCAACACAAATTGCATTTGAGCCGGACATGGGCGGCGTATGCTCCGGCTCCATGATGATGAAGCCAAAAGCTGCCTTTTTGTTTATCGACGGTACCAATAGGTTGACATGTTTGAAAACACCACCCCTTGGTTCGTTCAAAACGAACCGGCGCAGCGTCTGATCATTATGAATCCAGCGCGATTGATCCCAAATATTATCTCCCGGCGGCGGGGCCACGCCACCGACAATGACGTTGCCAACTTCACCTTCAGCATGACAGGACACGATGTGTACGATGGTGGTTGATCTCATTTAATTATCCAATAGGTTTGCCGCAATGTACCTTAACCCTTCTTTTTTTTGGATTTTAAATCTATTTTCTCTGAAAGAATACATAGCATCTCATACATGATTGTTGCCGCAATCAGAGCAGTGATTCCGGATGAATCAAATGGTGGTGACACCTCAACGACATCTGCACCAACCAGATTCAACCCTCTGAGTCCACGAATTAATGCTTGTGCCTCGATCGTAGTTAGGCCGCCTATTTCAGGAGTCCCCGTACCAGGAGCGAACGAGGGATCAAGGCTGTCTATGTCAAAACTAACATAGGTTGGGCCTTCGCCGACCACACGCCTTGCTTCAGTTATTACTTTTTCAACCCCGAGTTTATTGAATTCCTCGATATACACAATGCGGATGCCATGTTTGGGACCGAACTCCCAGCATTCGTCAGAGTTTGCGGCACCTCGAATTCCTATTTGGACAGTTCGCTTGGGGTCCAGTATCCCTTCCTCGACAGCTCTTCGGAAAGGAGTTCCATGACTGTATTTAGAGTTCATCTCCTCATCACAGCAGTCTGTATGGGCATCTATATGCACCAGACCAACCGGGTGATCGGCCGCAATAGCTCTCAAAATTGGCAACGTAATGGAGTGATCACCACCAGCGCTTAAGGGGACAATTCCAGAATTATGAAGATTCTTATAGAAACCTGTAATATCAGCGTGGCTGGCTTCAACATCAAATATAAGGATTTAATCCTTCAAGCCGGAGGTGGTTTCATTGCCGTGAACTTAACACTGTCAACTTTCCCCTGCACAATTTCGAGGTCTTCATTGTTGGGGGGTGGTGTGAACTCTTCACCCGGACAACACGCCATTGCTTTAAGTTCCTTAGGTGTTAAAGTGTGGCGCGACACAATCTGAATTTCGGTAAAGCCGGCTCGTTCTATAATCTGCCAATAGCCCTTTTCAAGGATAGCTCCTCCCAAACAACCCGCCCATGTCAACTGAAAACGCTCTTGCAATTGGGAATCTATATTCTCAATTAAGACGATATCAGAAATAGCGAGACGACCACCGTGTTTGAGTATTCGGAAAGCTTCTTCATAGACTGCGTCTTTGTCAGGGCATAGGTTGATGACACAGTTAGATATAACGACATCAGCGCTCTCTCCTGGAAGTTGCGACGCCCCCATATCCGCCACCCGGAGATCAATGTCCCATGGTTGCAACCCGGAATCTATCACAGCTTTCTTTGCGCGTTCAATCATTTGAGGAGCAAAATCTACACCCACGACCCTGCCTTCTTTCCCGACTTTGCGGGCAGCCAAAATGACATCGATCCCGCCACCGCAGCCGAAATCCACGACAACATCCCCAGGCTTAAGGTTCGCAAAACCGGTGGGGTTGCCACATCCCCGG
>CAMYLH010000489.1 GCA_947259065.1 uncultured Desulfobacterales bacterium | reverse complement strand
AAGTATTCCTTTTAAACCTATAGCATGGATGCACCTCTATCGGTGGCGCCGGCCGTGCGGGTAAAAAGACCGAGCACGCCCTTTCTTTTCATTTCAACCGGTTCCCAGGTTGCCGCACGTTGCTTTAATTTCCGCATGGATGTATCCTTTCTATGGAAAATGTGCCCTTGCGGGTACGCTCAGCGGCTTCGATCAGATGGCGGCTGATTGACAGGAGCAAGGCGAACACATGTTCAGCCACTGCAATATCGGCATAATCCGGCACATTGCAAACCGTAATCCTGTGAGCCGCGCAGTATGCGAGGTCAATTTTGTCAACACCGGTGGATCGCTTGGCGATGAGCTTCAGATCTTCAAATTTTTCCAGGATTGCGGCATCGAGCCGTGACAAATCGGTGGAAATCACTTTCGCGTCGGCATTCTCCTCTGCATTGGATGAAGTCAGAAATTCTTCCAGGAGCCTTACTTCATGGTCGCCTTTCATCCGGTGCCAGGCAGTTTGAGCCCATGTTGCGGTTTCGAAGACCACAGTATTCACTATCACCTCAGAGATTAAGTATTTCTCGTGCTCAGTTCCTTGGAAAGAGATTTACAAAGTGTGGTCAAATCCTTGACGATTTGGGCCACTTTTTTATTCGTAAAATTTCGCGAAGGACCTGAAATGCTGATGGCATGCGATGGATGGTGGGTAAAATCAAACACCGGTGCTGCAACACAGCAGACGCCGATTGCCC
This sequence comes from uncultured Desulfobacterales bacterium, assembly GCA_947259065.1. GTDB lineage: Bacteria > Desulfobacterota > Desulfobacteria > Desulfobacterales > JAFDCJ01 > JAFDCJ01. The sequence continues at coordinate 2,486 of CAMYLH010000489.1, read as the reverse complement.
ATTCCTCATTATCCAGCGCATAGCCCTGCCGGCGGACCTTCTCAAGTTCTTTTCTGAACCGCTTGCCGTCAGTGATGGTGTTCGGAGTAAAAGGTTGAAAATCAACAGATTCAAGATATTCCGCCTGCTGTTCTTGAGGACGAAATGCTAAAATTGCTTTGCCCATCGCAAGGGTGTGGATTGGCGAGCGACTTCCGACGGGTGAATTGAATCGGATAACTTCCTGGCCGGACACCACATCAATGGTGACGATATCAAAACCGTCCAGATAGCCCAGGTTGACGGTTTCCTTATGAAGACTGACCAGCTTTCGCATGTATGGCCGGGCTGCCGGTCGTACCTCTATAATGTTGGCGATTTTATTGCCGATTTCAAATACCTTAAGGGTTAATCGATACCGGGCACGCTGATCGGCTTTAACATATCCCATATCTCTGAGGGTCAGCAGAAACCGATGACACGCGCTTCGATCCAGCTCCAATAATCCGGCAACCTCGGTGACGGTAAGGCTTTCTTTGCCTGCCAGCAGTTCAAGGACCCGCAGACCGCTTACCAGGGAGGTTATTTGGTAATAAGGTTTGTCCGTTTTTTGTTTAGCTGAGTTCATGGTAAGTAAAGACATTAATCACTATATGATTAAATAGATTATTATATAATCAATTTTTATTATAGTGGGTGAGCTAGGCTGTCAAGAGTATTTTAAAAAAGTATATTAATTATCCGAATAGGCCCATTGAATGTTAAGAATTAGCTTCTTCACCAGCTTTTAGTTCCTAAAAATAATTAATAATTCCCTTTTTATTTGACTATCCCGAACCAAACCTGCTATTTTCTTACCACTTCTTGGCAGGGCGGACATAGACCTCGCCCCCACACTGCAATGTAATTTTTTGGCAGCTGATCACCAATCGGTCGGATATTCACAAACTAAAATTCGGACCAAGGAAAGGAGGAGTAATCATGTCAGAGTTGAAACAACTCGAGCGTTTACTGACACAAGGGGAAATTACTCGCCGTGACTTTTTAGCTCGCCTATCTGCTCTGGGAATCACGGCCGCACTATCGCCGGCGTTGGCGGCTTCGCCGGCCAAAGCAGCCCCACCCAAAAAAGGCGGACGGCTCAGACTCGGCCTGGCCGGTGGCTCCACAACCGATTCGCTGGATCCAGGGACGATGACAGACGCCATGATGATGAGTGTCAATTGGCAAGTTAGAAATTGCCTGGTCGAGGTCGACTATAAGGGCGATCCCGTACCCGAGCTGGCCGAAAGCTGGGAAGCGTTACCCGGTGCTGACAAATGGATATTTAAATTACGCCGGGACGTCGAATTTCACAACGGTAAAGCCCTGGAGGCCGAAGATGTGATTTTTTCCATCAATCATCACCGCGGAAAAGATTCGAAGTCGGCGGCCAAGGGTATTGTCGATCCCATCAAAGACATCAAGGCCGATGGTAAGCAGACCGTCGTGTTTACTTTGAAAGAAGGCAACGCCGACTTCCCGTTTATCATGAGTGATTACCACTTGACGATTGTCCCAGCCGGTACAACCGGAGCCGATTGGGAGAAAGGTACCGGCACCGGCGGCTATGTATTGGTCAGCCATGAACCCGGCTATAATGCCTTGACCAAACGCAATCCGAATTATTGGAAGTCCGGCCGCGCCCATTTTGATGAAGTCGAGACGATCGGAATTGCGGATGTCACTTCCAGAGCCACTGCCCTGAACACGGGACAAATCGACGCCATGAATCGATTTGAGTTGAAAACCATTCACTTGCTGAAAAGAGTATCCGGTCTGCAGATTATCAATGTAACCGGATACAGGCACTTTTCGATCCCCATGTTGACCGACAGGGAACCGTTTAACAACAACGATGTCCGTCTGGCACTGAAATACGCTATCGATCGTGAGCATGTGCTCAAGCAGATATTACGCGGTTACGGCAGCATCGGTAACGATCATCCCATCGCCCCAACCCAGAAATATTATGCATCCGAATTACCACAGAGAAAATACGATCCGGACAAGGCCAATTTCCACATAAAGAAGGCCGGCTTTCAGGATTACACGTTTAAGCTGCATGGGGCTGATGCTGCTTTTGGGGGTGCGGTGGACACTGCGGTGCTATTTAAAGAACATGCCGCCAAAGCCGGCATTAAAATAGAGGTCGTGCGCGAACCCAATGACGGTTACTGGGAGAACATCTGGATGAAGAAGCCCTGGGTCATGTGCTATTGGAGCGGCCGGGCAACTGCGGATTGGATGTTTTCCACCGCTTACGCGCAAGATGCAAACTGGAACGACACCTTTTGGAAGCATGACCGGTTTAACAAACTGCTCAAAGAAGCCCGGGCTGAGCTTGACGATACAAAACGGAATGAGATGTACATTGAATGTCAAAGAATTGTAGCCGACGAAGGCGGTGTCATCATTCCGGTTTTTGCAAACTGGATTGAGGCTGCAACCAACAAACTGCGCATCGA
>CAMYLH010000488.1 GCA_947259065.1 uncultured Desulfobacterales bacterium | reverse complement strand
AGTTGTAGGTCCCGGAACAGTTTGACACTGGTTTCGGCAGCTTTGAGCCACAGTGATTGATGAACCAGCCTAAAGGGGGCTGAGTAATAGCAGTTTTCAAACTGCACATGGCAGTTACCGTGCAATTTGACTTTGGCCCAGGTGGCCAGTTCCGGAGGTACATCGGGAAGTACTTCAAGCAGGGGTTTTTCGGTCTCAACAAAAGCACAAAGTGGCTTTTGTTTGGTCGTTCCGTGGATGCGATTGCCTGCTGTTTGAAGGATCCAGTCTTTGAGTTGTCGGTTCGCGTCGCTAAGACTACGAAAATCTCTCAGCGGCATAAAGTTGCGTTTGATATATTTAACACCGGACTCCACGCGGCCTTTCTTTTTCGGATCAGCAGGCGGACATGGTGAGATGATAAACCCATAGCCTTCGGCACATTCACCGTAAGCGCGCTGAACCACCGGATCTCTAAAACACGCTCTGGTGATCGCGCATTTGGGATTATCAATGATAACTTTGTGAGGGACACCGCCAAAAAATTCAAAGGCCCGACGGTGGCATCCTAACCAAGTGGCCACTTTCTGATCGGTGACAATCTCCGCATACTGGTGACGGCTCCAAGCCAGGGTCATGACAAAAAACCAGGTGGAGATCTCTTCGTCGCTGAAGACATCCTTGATTGTGGGACCTTTACCAAAATCAACCTGGACGGCTTCAGCCGGTTCAAATTCTAAGATCGTTGTGGCTTCGGGATTTGTTTTTTTTAGAGTGCTCAGATAACGGCGAACACACGAGTAGCTGCCGCTAAAATCGTATTTACGTTCAAGCGTCTGGTGAATGGTAGTGCCTTGAATACCACTGCGCCACCAACGCTCAACCTCATCGGCATAAGGTAAAACCAGCGATATGTTTGATGCCGTCGCAGGTTTTGGTTTTAAATGTCCGGCCAGTTCACTGTCGTCGGGTAGCGGCCCTTTATCGAGCCAGCCACGTTCTTTGGCAAGTTGTCTTAACTCGGCCGCCTTACGTCGGCCCATTAGACCGGCTTTGGCGATGCTGCGGTCGGATTCACCCAACCGCATGCGGTAAATTACTTGACGGTACTCATACATCTCGAACCTCCTGTTTGCCATGTTAACGCCTCCTGTATGAATTTTTCCAGGAGACTACATCATTTTTCAGGAAAGTCCGAGACCCCCTTTTCTATCGGGTGGCTCCATTAGGGCGATCATCATGTGGCCCCATTAAGGTGAACATCAAGTGGCTCCATTACGCCGATCATCACCTGGCTCCATTAACCCGATCCCAGGGTGGCTCCATTAACCCGATCATCGAATGGCTCCATAGTGCCGGTCATCAACACTTTTGACATCTTTAATCTCCTTATAATCATAATAATCTTTTTTTGAAAACAGATTAGCAATACTGTGTGTGTTTTTGATGATAATTCTGTTAATTTTATGTTATACAAATAAGCAAGAACTATACCGCAACCAATAGGAATAAATTTTATATATAATTCTGATGGTTACAAAAGTGAGATCAGGTCTGCTCTGTTAAAAAAATGATATTAAGTGACAACATAGTTGACGAAAAATGATTGACGAAAATTCAAGAAAGATAATAAGGATATTTATAGGGAAGAGACCATGCAGGTGGTTGCCGTGGGTATCGCCGTTTAATCAAGAATTGAGAGATAAAAAATAATGTCTAAGAAAAAACGTAAAAAGAAAGCACGCATTACGAATAGGCAGGCAAAAATAAGACAAAAAAAGAAGAAACCAGATAAGAAACTAAATACCAACTATAAAAGACTTCAGCAAAAAGTTGAAAGTGGATTTAAGAAACAAGGAATATCCACAGAAGGCATTGAATTTGTCGAGTCCCCGGATGGCGTGAAGATGTCTGAGGTCATATTAAAGCTTGCTGAGCCGCTGCTAAAGAAATATGGCGATGACGAAAAACGAATTAAGACCATAATTTCTCTGACCATTTTAGAGTGGAATAGACTCATGCTTCCAGAAGATGAACGAGAAAAATTCCAAGAAGAGATGATTGATAAACTGTCACCTCCGGGTGATGATGCTGATATGGTCGGATCTATTTTATACATCAATGAATTGATAGCAAAAAGACAAAAGAAATATTTTCCGGATCTTAAAAAACTGATTATAGATTATGAATTGATCGTATCGGATGGAAAAATAACGTTAAATATTTCATCTGCTCCAATAAAATCAAACAGCAAACCAAAGAAAATTATTAAATAGACCTGAGAAAATGATCACAAAAATTATATCAGGAGGCAAGCCCGGTGTGGAGCTGGCTGCACTTGATGCTGCCATAAGGCTGGACATTCCACATGAGGGTTGGTGCTACCGGAATAGAAAAACAGATGGTGGAGTCTTGCCTGAACGTTACAACGTTAGAGAAATTAAAAACCCCAGCTATTTTGAGAGGCTGAAAAAAAACATCATTGATTCGGACGGCACTGTTGTCCTTACCTACGGTCAGCTGGCTGTCGGGTCTAAAGCGGTTAAAGACTTGGCTGATAAACACAACAAACCCCTTCTGAATGTCAATCTGGGCGAACGCTCTCTCAATCACACCGTATCTTTAATTCGTGAATGGATGACCAATCATGAAATAGACACTATCTATTTTACTGGCTCAAAAACGGGTCGTGGCCGCGGTAATAAAATATATGATGTGGTTATTCAAATAATCGAAGGTGTATGTGGGGTTACAAGGGAAAAGTTTTTCGGTTTTCAGGAAGAAGATGCTAAAACCACTTCGTGAAGTTACAGGTAAGATATTCACTTTGAACAAATACGGCAGAACCCATGATCAAAAAAATAATCTCAGGCGGTCAAACCGGGGCGGATAGGGCAGCCCTTGATTTTGCCCTGAAATTTTTCAAACCATATGGTGGTTGGATTCCAAAAGGGCGCATAACGGAGGATGGACCACTTCCAGACAAATACCAACTCCAGGAAATGCCCACATCCAGTTATCCAAAACGGACTGAACAAAATGTAATTGATTCAGATGGCACCTTGATATTTTCACGCGGGAAACCGACTGGCGGAACTGATTACACCAGGAAGATGGTTTAAAAACATAAGAAAAAATTGCTTCGTATTGATTCAAATCTAAGAACCTCCTCCGATGCCGCTTATCTAATTTTACCGTGGATTGAATTGCAGCATGTAAATATTCTAAATGTGGCAGGTCCAAGG
>CAMYLH010000487.1 GCA_947259065.1 uncultured Desulfobacterales bacterium | reverse complement strand
CTATCTTTCCCTCAATTTGGGATTCATTACATCCCTCAATCCCTCACCGAACAGGTTGAAGGAAAGCACCACCAGCAGGATGGCAAAGCCCGGAACAAACGTCAGCCAGGGCGCATCAAAGATAAATCGCCTGCCGTCTGAAAGAATGTTTCCCCAGGTTGCATGGGGCGGCGGCACGCCGAATCCCAGAAAACTTAAGCCCGCTTCGGTCAATATGGCCGTTGCAATGCCGATGGTGGCCGATACCAGGACCGGTGCGATGGCATTGGGCATCATGTGCCGGAAGATGATGCGAAAATTGCTCAGGCCCAGGGCCCTTGCGGCAGCCACGAAATCCTGTTCTCTCAGGGAGAGAAATTCGGCACGTACAAACCGGGCCGACCCCATCCAGCTGGTCAGTCCGATGATAATCATAATGTTATAGATGCTGGCCGGCAGCAGGGCCACCACGGTCAGAATCAGGAAAAAACTGGGAAAACACAACATAACGTCTACAAACCGCATGATCAGCGTATCCACCGAAAGGGTGTTTTTTTGCAGCATGCCCTTCCAGGCAGTCTGTTGTTTTTTTATGGGCGCTTTTTTTCGAAGACGGTAAATAGCAACAGCAGTGCTGCCAAGGATCAGTATGATCCCCGCGTAAACAAGTTTCGTTGCCAACAGCACCAGGCCGATCATCAGAAAAAGAATCCACAGCAGATGATCCACCCGGATGTGTCGTTGTCCGAAATAGCCCGCGATCCCTCCCAAAAATATTCCGATGAGCACGGCGATGCCCACGGCCACAAAGCCCACGGTCAGTGAAATCCAGGCGCCCTGAAGCATCCTGGTAAAAACATCCCTTCCTAAATCATCGGTACCCAAAAGATAGATTCCCAAGGCCGGGATTTCGTCCGGCTGCAACGTTTCCAGATCGGGTTTGGCAAGCGGTGGGCGCAGTTTTTCCTGCAATCGAATCAGGGCCGGGTTAAAAACCGGGTTGGGGCCGGAAGTCAGAATGAGGCCGGTCAGGGCAGTAAAAAAAAACAGAACAAATAAAATCAACCCCATCACAGCAAGCCTGTTTTTCTTAAACAGCATCCAGAACTCCTGCCGCCGGGTACGTTTTGGCGCCAGGGGTTCGTACAGTTGTTCAACCGCCATCTCGGGGCTATCTTTTTCTCGTTGACCTTGCGGGTCACTTTTCATGCTTGGGCTCGTGTGAAACTTCGTATGAGATTCTGCCTTGCTGGAACAGTGAACGGATGTTCATCAGTTTCTTCTTCGATTAAACTGGCCGCTGTTCTGGCCAGCGCCGCCGCTCTCACGAGATATTGATCTTAAGAAAATTTTTTTCCGTTCGTTGCGTCGTTGCGCCGTAGCGTGAGACTTGTTTTTTTTTCACGCCACGCCGCCACGTAATGTTTTTATAAATTTTAATCATTCATCGTATTTTTTTATCGTTGCGTCGTTGCGCCGTCGCGTGAGGCCCATATTTTCACGCAATGCCGCTACGAGATGTTTCAGCTTTTCAGTGAACTCTGAACCTTTTTATCCTAACTTATTGAATTATAATTGTTTTTATTGTTATAATCGTATTCTCGGGTCTACCACCATGTATAAAAGATCCGAAATAAAGGTGCCGGCCAGTACCAGCACTGCCGAGACAAAATTGACGGTCAGAATGATCGGATAATCCCGGGCCAGGATGGCCTCAAACGCCATGCGGCCGATGCCGGGCCATGAAAAAATCGACTCAATGATCACCGATCCACCGATTAAACCCGGTAATATCAGACCGAACATGGTTACGAACGGCAGCAGGGCATTGCGCAGGGCGTGTTTGTAATGTACCTGCTCCGGTGGAAGTCCTTTGGCCCTGGCGGTACGTACATAGTCCTGGCCTTCAACCTCAAGCATTTGACTTCTGACATATCTGGAGAGCACTGCAATGCCCCCGGTGGCGCCCAACAGCGAGGGCAGCAGCAGGTGCCAGATTCTATCCATGGTCATCTGTATCCAGGACGTACCGGTGGTGCCGAATGTTTCCATGCCGATGACGGGCACATGAAATTGCGATACCACGGCAATGATCAGTATATAGGCAAAAAAGAAACCGGGAATTGAAATCAGAAGATAGGCGAAAAACGTGGCACTGCGATCATATACGCCGCCACGGAAAATGGCGGAGCGAATTCCGATGGGAAACGATATGGTCCAGGTGAGAATCGTCCCGACGATGAACAGGGGCAGACTGTTTAAAAATCTTTCGCCGATTTTTTTCAGAACGGACTGGTTGTCCTTCCAGGACAGCGTCCGGCCGTTGAACAGATCGCGGTAAAAATAGAAAAATTGGACATACAGGGGCTTATCCAGATGGAACTCCGTGCGGAATCGCTCCACCATCTCGGGGGTAAATTTGGGGTTGAGCGGATCCACCTGGCTGGGTTCACCGGGCGCCAGGTGAATAATTAAAAAAGAGATCACGGCCACAAAAAAGAGGGTGATGACTTTTTGGAAGGCGCTGCGGCCAATAAATGCCAACATCGGTATTTCCTCCTATGACAAAACCCAAAACACAAGCACCACCTGATGTTAAAATTGGGCCAAATAAATTCAAAATTCAAAATTTCAATGACCGAAACAAATAGTTTGTATATTGAATGTCACATCTTTGTTTTGAATTTGTCTTTTGGCCATTGGATATTATTTGTTATTTGCGATTTGTTATTTGTTTTTTCCGGTTTATCCGGATTAGGTCTTTTAGACCAATTCTAGCACTTTCAAATCACGGTGTAAACTTCGGTACTTTCCCAAGCTTAACCCACTGATTGAAATGATAATCATATAAACCCGTGCGGGTGGGTGTGATCTTTTTATATACGACCTCTCCGCGGTTATCGACTTCCCTGATCACGATGCGTTTGTCCAAAATCGTGGTCCATTTGCGCACGAACAGGAAAGAATAAGGCTGTTCGCGGGCGATGATTTCGTGCAATTGGTGGCAGTACCGCACTCTTTTGTCATGGTTGTATTCCTGCCTGATTTTGATAATCAGATCGTCCGCCTGTTGGTTTTTGAAACCCACGAAATGACATCACCCAGCCCAGGATGATGGCATCAAAATCGGCCTTGTCGACACGTTCTTCGATAAATACCGACCATTCCAGCAGATCGGTGCGCACATCGATTCCGATCTGTTTCCAGGCATCCTGGGCGATGGCCAGAATCGACTTTCTGCGGTCATTGCCGCTGTTGGTAATCAAGGTGAATTCAAAGCGCTTGCCATCCTTTTCAAGCCAGCCGTTTTTATTGGGTGTCCAACCGGCCTGGGCCAGCAATTTCATGGCCCCGGCCGGATCATAGGGGACCGGTTTAATCTTGCGATTGTAATAATCGGTTTGTTTGACAAAGGGGCCGGTGATTCGTTCCCCCTGGCCGTAGAGCACGTACTTCATAATTTTATCGATATTGATGGCCATGGTCAGTGCCCTGCGCACGCGGATGTCATCGAAGGGCTTCCTTCGCATGTTATAGCCGATGTAACTGAATCCAAAGGCAGTGTCGTAAACACTCTGATAGCGCGGATCATTTTGAAAGCGCTCAATTTGGTGGGGAGGGATTCCATGGGGCGGACTGCCGCCGCCGTAGACATCCAGGGTGCCGGCATAAAATTCCATTTCCTGGGTCAATAGATCGGGGATAATCCGAAAGAAATATTTCTGGTAGGCCGGCGGTCCCTCCCAATACCCGTCATAGCGATCCAATTGGATATATTGATCGGATTTCCATTCGCGAAACACAAAAGGGCCGCAGCCGATGGGATTGCGGTTGAAGGCGCTTTGGCGCATGGAAAACGCTTGCGGGTCTTTACCGAGACGCAGGGCCTCCTTTCGCAGGACCTCGTCGTTGAGAAGATGTTCGGGGAGGATGCCCATGGCCCAGGTTCCAACAGCCGGCGAATAGAGCCGCTTATATACAATCCGAAGGGTGTGCGGATCGATCACTTGCACGGATTTGACCGGTTCATAATCTGCAATGCGCGGCGAAAGATTTTTCGGGTTTAAAATGGCTTCATAGGTGAATTTGACATCTTCGGCATCCAATAGATGGCCATCGTGAAATTTGACGTTGGGGCGCAGCTTAAATTCGATGATGGGATTATGTTCGATTGCGGGGAGCAGTTCCGCGGCAAGCGCGGCCAATTGATCCTTTTGAATAGAATCATCCGTGTTTAG
>CAMYLH010000486.1 GCA_947259065.1 uncultured Desulfobacterales bacterium | reverse complement strand
CATGGTGCCGCCGATAGCCGCGACGGTGGCCTGGGTCGAACCGGAAACGGCACCGAAAAGCGTGCAACTGGCATTGGTGGTAATGGGCAATCCTCCCGGTAGATGGCCCACAAAGACTTTCAGCATTCGTATTAACCGGCCGGCGGACTCACCGGAGGTGATAATGCTGGCCGAGAGAATAAACATCGGCACACATACTAGCGCAGACGGCGTCACCCCGGTAATCACCTGTTGCACCATGGTAATGATCATTTTGGGTGCGAAATCCGGCATGTAAACGACCAAGTAAAGGATTAAAGAGCCTAAAAGGGTCACCATAAAGGGGAACCCGAACAGTAACATCGTTGCCAGACTGATTCCAAAAAGTGTCATATCTGCGCCCCCCCTATCTCTTCATCTTCGTATTCGCTTTGTTGGTCTGGAGACTGCCAGGGCTCCTTTTCGGTAAAATTCTTGATGATCGTTCGGATATACTGGATACCTGCCAGGCCGAATCCGACGGGAATAATCACGTAAAACGTCCATTTCGGTACGCGCAGCGCCGGTGTCATGTGCCCTTTAGCCATGGCATTGGCCAGGTACTCATAGGAAGCCCACGTCATGATCCCCATAACGATCGCACTGATTAGTGAAATGATAATAATAAACGTCTTCTCCATTGTTGGCGGCATAGCGTCTAAAAACGCCCCCATGCGGATATGTCGTGCCTTCCTGACGCCGTAGCTGACACCGGTAAAGGTGGTCAGCAACACCAGAAACATGGACACTTCCTCGGCAAAATAAATGCTTTGATAAAAGGTGCGGGCAAATACATTGGCAATTAAAAGGATGCCGAGGGCGGCCACGCAAAACACCAGGATGGATACTTCAACACCGTTGACGATCACACCTGCGTAGTGGTTGATTTTTTGGAAGACAGACAACTCTTTTGAGTCGATGTTTTTTTCATTCATTTCTCAGCCTCCATTGAGGATACACTTGTGCTGGTACTACGGCAGTAGTGCTGCCGCAGTACCTTTGCATTTATTTGACGCCTAATTCTTTTTTCGCGTTTTCGATGTCTTTTAGCAGTGCATCGAGAATTGCCTGGGATCCTTCACCCCCGATTTTGGTATATAGGGGATAAACGGTCTCCGCCTTGGCTTTGAAGGCGGCAATGGTGGCATCATCCAGCACGGTGAATTTCAGCTCGGGTTTGGCTTTTTTCATTTTTTCTCCATCGCTGGCGTTTCTTTCGGTAATCCATTTCCCTGCTGGAATGATGGCATCGATCCAGAACTTACGCATCTCCTGCTGCGCCTCTTTGGTCAAACTGTCAAAAAAGTCTTGATTGACGGTGGGAATCCCTAAAAACGGCTCACTTTTCAGCTGGGTCAAGTAGTTCTGAACTTCATAGAACTTCATGCTGTAGATCGCAAACAGCGGGTTGACCTGGGCGTCGATGAGACCCATCTGCAGACCGCTGTAGACCTCGCCGTAGCTCATGGGTGTTGGTGCGGCCCCATAAGCCTGATAGTCTTCCACCAGCAGCTTGGAAGACATCAAACGAAGCTTGAGGCCTTTGACGTCATCCAGTGATTTGATCTCCTTTTTGGAGGACATCCATTGCCAGCCTTCAAACATGATCGACAGCGGGACCAGGCCGTTTTTTCTGAAGGCTTTTTCCAACAGCGGCATAAACTCACCGTTTTTCACCATCCAATCCAGAATTTCCGGGACTTTTTCGGTGGGAAAGAGGTAGTTCAATGCCAGTACCTGCGCCTGGGGAACAAATGAGCTGATCCAGGCGTAATCGGAAAACACAAACTGCACCACCCCCATCTGGGCCAGCTCATTGATATCGCCGGTGGCGCCCAACGTGCCGTAGGGATAAACGCTGATATCAATCTTGCCGTCGGACCATTTTTTCATGTGCTCGGAAAAATTTCTGGCCCAGACCGTCATAAAATCGCCTTCAATTTCTTCCGATGCCAGTTTGGCTTTGATTGCCTTTCCCTTGTACGTTCCAGCGGCTGCCGGACCGACGAAAACCAAAAGCATCAAAATTATGAACATACTAATAACCTTTTTCATGACAATACTCCTTTCTATTGTTGGGGTTGTTCGTAAGGTTGCATTCGCCTTATTGCAACCAGGCACTAATTTTGGTTATCACCTCCTTTTTAGGAATTTTAAACCGTCTGCATTTTTGAAAAAATTCAACGCGCCTTTCACATGCATTTCAACCCCGGCGGGCATTGTATCTTCATCAATGTTAAAACATGGATTGTGATGGGATATGTGGCTGCCTTTTTCTTCATTGCCCGTCCCAAGGAAGATAAACACCCCCGGCACCCTTGAGCTGAACTCGGAAAAATCTTCACTGGCAATGCTTTGATTGTCGATGATGCATTTTTGATCACCGAACACGTCTGCGGCGCTTTCCCTGGCGATCTTTACCATTTCGTCATGGTTGATCAGCGGAATATTTTCATGAATGATATCGATGTCGCAGGTGCAGCGATGCGTTTTGCATATCTGTTCCACGATTCTTATGAATCTTTCGGTGGGCTGCTCTTCACTGTCGGGGCCGGCGGGGTAAAGAAACCGAATCGTGCCCTCCAACCGGACCTTGTCGGGGATGATATTGCTTTTCGTCCCGCCAGCGATTTTGCCGAACATGATAACGGTTGACCTCAGGTTGCTGATCTCTCTGGTTTGAATCATCTGAACCGTCTGAATCACATTTGCCGCGGCTAAGACCGGATCGACCGCATCCTCCGGCACGCCGGTGTGGCCGCCTTTGCCATGGATGGTGACCTTGAAAACATCCAGACCTGCCATGACGGGACCGGCGGTGATGGCAATTTTACCGGAGGCCACGGGGGTCCAGATATGGATTCCCATGACGGCATCGACGGCGGGATTTTCGAGAATACCATCTGCGATCATATGGACGGCACCGGCGATTTCCTCATTGGGTTGAAAGACAAATTTGATGGTTCCCGGGAGTTTGTCTTTGTTTTCCGACAGAAGTTTAGCGGCTACCAGCAACATAGCCATGTGGGCATCATGGCCGCAAGCGTGCATGACACCCTTATTACTAGATTTGTACGCTACCTCATTTTCCTCTTCGACGGGCAGGGCATCCATGTCCGCTCTGAGCATCAATACGGGTTGAGGGTTAGAACCTTCCAGCAGGGCCACAACCCCGGTTTTGGTCATCCGCTGCGGGTGCAACCCCAGACTTTCA
>CAMYLH010000485.1 GCA_947259065.1 uncultured Desulfobacterales bacterium | reverse complement strand
AAGGCAGGCCCTGATGGAGTGAATGCAACCGTAAAAAGAAAACCAATGATCGCCATTGCCCAAAATAGTTTTCTAGTCATATGAGTTCCTCCTTATCATTATGATACCTAGGTTGAGCAGTTAAGGTGATAAAATTACCTCAATATACAGGAAATGAAATTTCTCTCTGGTTGATAAGACCTTATATAAATAAATGAAGGCCTCGGGTCAAGAAAGAAGAATGGCCAGGCAAAAAAACATTTCTTATTGACTTTTAGCTTATAGTATGATGGATAAACCCTTTTAATAGTTTCAAATCGATATATATAGGCTGAATTAAGGAGGCATACATTGTTTGGTTTTGAAAACATAACAGCCAACAACGGATGGGCCATGGCGGTTGTCGGCGCTTCCATCGTGTTTATAGGGCTGGTGGTATTGTCCTTTGTCATTTCTCAAGTCCACAAAATTCTCAATTTCTGGGAGCAAAGGGATGGGTTTTTTGGCCGACGCAAAAAACAGGCTCAAATCGAGGAACCGAAACCGATCAAAGCACCCGTTACCATCCAACACCATCTTCCGTCTGTAAAAGAACTTGCCAGCATTTACAGACCTTTGGTGGCACAGCTCAAACAACCCTTCGATCTTTTGCAACTATTTAAAATATCTAATAAAATGGATCTTCCCCATCCTCATCTTTCGATAAAATATCTGCGGGAAGCCGGTATATTGGTCCCTCAAGGGGATGGCACGTTCACCTGGGATAATCAAAAACCATACTAAGGGTTAAATCATGTTCGATCTATTTTACCAATTTCTATCAAACACCGGCTATTTCTTAGCGGACTACCGCCATGTCATCATGATCTTCGTTGGCTGTATCTTCCTTTATCTTGGAACGGCCAAAAAATATGAACCTCTGTTGCTGGTTCCCATCGGCTTTGGTATTTTAGTCGGAAATGTTCCCTTTTTCAAAGGCTTTGGGATCGGTATCTATGAACCCAACAGCGTTTTGCACTATCTTTATTTTGGCGTGACCACCGGTGTCTATCCTTCCATCGTCTTTCTTGGTTTGGGGGCCATGACGGATTTTTCATCATTGCTGGCCCAGCCGAAATTAATGCTGTTGGGTGCTGCGGCCCAGATGGGCATATATTTTACTCTTTTGGGAGCATTGTTTTTCGGGTTTCTTCCCAGAGAGGCCGCCTCGATTGCTATCATCGGAGGCGCCGATGGGCCGACATCTATCTTCCTAACTGCAAAACTGGCGCCGCATCTCATCGGACCTATTGCCATTGCAGCCTATTCTTACATGGCGCTGATCCCGGTTATTCAGCCGCCGATCATGAGGCTGTTGACCAGCCGGCAGGAACGCCTGATCAGAATGCCTCCCGGTCGTGAGGTTTCCAGAAAAGAAATTATCATATTTCCGGTGGTGGGAGTCCTGCTGTGCTGCTTTCTGGCCCCGACCGCACTGCCGTTGCTGGGCATGCTGTTTTTAGGAAACTTTCTAAAGGAATGCGGTGTCGTCAATCGCCTGGCCAATACGGCCCAATCGGCTATTATCGATACGGCTACAATTTTTCTGGGTTTTACGGTGGGTTGCAGCACCCAGGGCGATGTGTTCCTGACGCCCAAGTCTTTAGGTATCTTCTTTCTGGGCTCCGTCGCATTTTCGATAGCCACCGCATCCGGTGTCATTTTTGCCAAAATTATGAATTTATTTCTGAAAGAGAAGATAAATCCACTGCTGGGGGCTGCCGGCGTTTCCGCAGTGCCCGGCTCAGCCCGGGAAGTTCATTTGACGGGTTTAAAAGAGGACCCGACGAACTTCTTGCTGATGCACGGGATGGCATGCAACTCATCGGGTGTTATCGGCTCGGCCATTTGCGCCGGTATTTTATGGAGTTTTTTCATCTGATTAAAGGAGGCGGCCATGCAAGCAAAAATTATTATCAAACGGAAATTTATTAAAGGCAAGAAAAGAGAAATTATTGCGTTGCTCAGAGAATTGCGCTCCGGAGCTCTTCAGCAGCCCGGATATATTTCCGGCGAAACCTAGCGAATACCAGGAATTAACGTTAGGGACATTCATCGAGGACTAATCAGAAATCCACAATCTTGCTTTAATGCCCTTCTTTTCTTAACAACTCCTGGTGCCAGCGGGCAAAATCGTACATGCCGATAAACCGTTCATCGTCATTGATAATGCCCAGGGCCATTTCAAGAACCCCTCTGCCATAAGCATTGCTGTAACCTTCAGAACTGCACGATTGTAGAAATTCTCTCACGAGCATCTGGGTAGTACGCTTGGTTTTATCTTTTCGTATATCGATGGGATCTTTGGGCTCTTCAAACGGATCCCATTTATCATAGCCTTTTTTAAGGATGTGCTTCTGACGTCGCGGCGACATGCTGTCAAACACTGCTTTTTTTCTGCTTTCCGTTTCTTCAGGAGAAAATTCACTCATTTCTTTTTCCTCGAACGGCGTTTGGGAGATTTTTCTTCCACCGGCTCGTCAGCAATTCCTAAAAATACATCATCAAAATCCAATATCACGGCCGAGGATAGCGGTACGAGCAAGTCTGCCAGCTTAATATTTTTTGATTGGATGTCTCGCAACAGTTCCGCCGATATTTGCTGCAACTTGCTATGAACAGCATCCAGGTTAACCGTCGGATATTTCTCCCCCTGGTTGAACCCGGACTTACCGCAGGTGTGTCCGGCACCTCCGATTGCAGTCGGAACACCGTAAAAGCGACAGGTGATAGGACGATGTTCATAGAGGTCACAAAGCTCTTTTTCATTCAGAAGCGGGCAGCGAACACGTTCAAGCGCCATTGCAGCAAGAATCTCACCTTCATTTTTGCCACCTTGCAGATCGTTATATGCCTTGCGTTTGATTTTGTAAATTCGACGATCCGCTCGGTTGGATTTCTCAAGAAGTTCGGCCTTATCTGAACCCTGGTATTTTTCATTGAACTTATGATGAATATAAAGTGCTTCGATCAACGTCAGGTCGAACAGGGCAAAACAGCAATCCGCACATTTTTCTTCGCATTTCACACAATCGGAATAGGCATTTTTCACCCGATCAAATACACCGTCGGCTTGCGCCACCAGTGCTTCGTATTTTTCAAAATATGATGTAAGGTCTACACTCATCGCAGTGACAGAACTCCTTTATTGCTTTTTAGCATGATATTGGTAGCGGTTGTAATATATCAGCCACACACTAAGCCACAAAGTTTATAATATAATTCTATTTTTTTGTGCCTTCGTGTCTAGATTTTTCTCATTTTTTTAATGTTTCACGTGAAACATTAACTTATTTACCTATGCAAAAACGGCTAAATATTTCTTTCAGTACGTCTACTTTAACATTGGTCCCGAGAATTTGTCCCAGGCTATCAATCGCCTCCTGAAGGTGGATGGCAATCAGTTCCATGGGGGTTCCATTTTCAAGTTCGCGGGTGATGATCTCAGATTCTCTGAGACTGTCCTCCATAAGCAGTTTTTGTCTCAGGTTGGGAACGATAGCAATTTCGACATCAATCGGATCCTTACCAAAAGCGGTAAAGATAATTTTCTCTTTTAGATGTTCCAGGCCTCTGTCATACAAGGCCGAAATTTCCACAGAATTTTTTCCCATCCAGGAATCCGGAAGCACAATCGGACATTTCCCGTTCACCAGATCGATTTTGTTAATCGTGATGATAAACGGCTTGGATTGTACCATGTTAAATATTTTATAATCCTCTATGGTTAAGGAACAGTTGGCTTCAATCATGAATATAACCAAATCGGCTCCCTCAATGTTTTCCATGGTTTTTTCAATGCCGAGGGTTTCTATGGGATCATTCGTATCGTGCAGCCCAGCCGTATCGGCGAGGATTATCGGAAATCCCTTTATATTAAGCGTTTCTTCAATCGTATCTCGGGTTGTGCCGGGCACTGCAGTAACGATTGCCCGATCCCTTTGAAGCAACCGGTTTAATAAGCTCGATTTCCCCACATTTGGACGACCGACCACGGACACTTTCAGCCCCTCGCGCAAAATATTGCCGTCCAGGTGGTGCTGAATCAACCGTTTCAGCGGTTGAATAACGCACGCGTTTATTTCCCCGACAGCGGCCTTGGCATCCACGATATCTGCAACATCATCAGGAAAATCTATGCCGGCTTCAACCCGGACTAAAAACTCGATCAAAAATTCCCGGATCTGCTCGACGCTTCTTTTTAATTGCCCTTTGATCTGGGCCGCGGCTACTTGAAGTGATTTATCCGTGCGGGCGTTAATGACATCGATGACCGCTTCGGCCTGGGTAAGATCGATTCGTCCGTTAAGAAAGGCTCTTTTGGTAAACTCTCCTGGCTCTGCAATTCGCCCACCCTGTCTTAAAACCAGTTCAAGAATCGTATTTACAGCGATCTGACCGCCGTGGGCGTTGATCTCAACGACATCCTCTTTGGTGTAAGAGCGGGGTGCTTTCATAACACAAAGCAGCACCTCATCCACTATCCGCCGATTCTCGGGGTCGATGATGTGGCCCAAATATAGCCGGTGTGATTGGAAACCACCCCTGGAATTCTCCTTTGTGCGCGGTGTCTTGTCGGGGGTGGATTTGAGTTTTGATTCAGCAGGGGAAAATATCGTTGTCGCAATCGAAACAGCCCGAGGTCCGGATAGTTTAATGATTCCGATTCCACCCCGGCCACCGGGCGTGGCAACTGCCGCTATAGTGGAATTGTCCATTTTTATCGCGATCGCAAATGCTGCCTTTGCTTGCTATTTTTTTGAGGAATAATAACCAATTTTCGCATATAGCCCTCTCCTCTGCTTTTCGTGCGAATATCCGGATCATCCTTTAAAGCCAGGTGAACTATTCGACGATCATAGGCACTCATTTGGCCCAGGGAGATGGGCTTGCGGATTCGTTTGGATTTGTCAGCCAGACGTTCGGCAAGCTTTTCCAGATTGGCTTTTCTAGTCGCCAGATAACCCTCGACATCTACCTGAACCCGAATTCTATCATTGTGAGGATTGTGCTTGTTAACGATTTTTTCTACCAGTGACTGGATAGCATCGAGGGTTTGCCCTTTTTTGCCGATGAGAATGCCGGCATTCCCGCCATTAATATTAAAAAAAAGCCACCCGGTCTTTTCTTCAGCCGATATTTTCGCATCGGCCGTAATTGAGTCAACGATGCGCTGCAAAACGGATCGACCAAGATCTAAAGGATTTTCCTCAAATGTAATAGGTTGTGGCATGTCGGTATCGTTATCCTCAA
>CAMYLH010000484.1 GCA_947259065.1 uncultured Desulfobacterales bacterium | reverse complement strand
TGTCAAGTTTTTGTAATCAGTCCAGAATATGTTTCACCAGATGTCCCAGCTCGGGAAAAATCAGCTTTCGACAGGCCAGCTTGCATGCATTGATGCTGCCCGGCATGCAAAATACAACGGTATTTTCAATGACACCGGCGGTGGCTCGCGATAAAAATGCAGCCGATCCGATCTCTTCAAAGCTCAAGTGCGCAAATAAGGACCCAAACGCTGTCAGCGTTTTGGCAAACATGGGATTTAGCGCTTCGATGGTAACATCTTTTTCCGTGATGCCCGTCCCGCCGGTCATAAGAATCACCTGGGGTTTTTGATCGCGGATAACGTTCCTCACGGTGGATGCAATGATTTTAGCGTCGTCCGGTATGACCTGATGATACACGACCTCGTGGCCTTCATTGGTCGCTTGACTGCTGATCCAACTTCCACTGCTATCATCCACCAGGGCCCGGGTAGTTGAAACCGTAATGATTCCTATGGTAACCTTTTTGGGTGCATGTTGCTTATGTTCGCGAGTCCCCATTTAAATACTCCCCGTCTATATTAATTAATCAGAATTTTTACAACCTTCTGGAATTACATTGCTTTTTACGGCCCTTCGCTTCCACAAGCCACTTGGAATGATGGAATATTGGGTGTGGAAAGCGGATAAAGGTCTATTCTAAAATAAAATAAATAAGCACTTTTCCGATTAGGGCGAAGTCCCTAACTTGTTCTTCCTCTTGCCTGACTCCCGCCATCTGTCCTCAGTCTTCTGTCCTCTGTCTTCTGACCTTTGTATACCATTTTTGGATGTGAGATCAACATCATTGTCAGCAGCTTTGGCAATATGCAACGCACAGCCTGATTTTACCTTGATTTTAGGCGTTAATTTTCTTATGTACAGCCTGGACAAATACTTAGCGGAATTGATGATAGGATAACCAAGATTATGACATTTCCCTACACCGGGGTGATATTATCCGGCGGATTGAACACTCGTTTTAACGGTACAAATAAATCGTTTATCCGTGTGGGCCACAAACGCATAATGGATCGATTGTATGATGTGTTTTCAGATTTGTTCGATGAAATCATCCTGGTGACCAACCATCCCCTGCAATTTCTGGATTGGGATTTAACCATTGTTACCGATATTTTCTCTGTCCGAAGCTCGCTGACCGGCATCCATGCCGGCCTTTTTTACATGAAGAATCCCTTCGCATTTTTTTCGGCTTGCGATACACCTTTCTTAAAAAAGGAGCTGGTTAAAACCCTTGTTGAACAAATTGAGAACAATACAGATATCATCATGCCCGAGACGGCCGCAGGTCTTGAACCGCTGTGTGCAATTTATTCGAAACGCTGCTTAAAAAATGCTGAGCTACACCTTAAAGAGAACAAATTAAAGATTCAATGGGCTTTCCGCGGCCACCGCATTAAATACATTCCGGAAAGCGTATTGCTTCAAAAGGATCCTGACCTTATATCGTTTTTTAACATCAATACACCGGAGGACCTGGCGCAGGCAGAGGAGAGTTTTCATGAATATTTCTAAAATGATGGACGCAATCAAGCAGCACCCGCAATTCGATAAGGTCGGAATGGTTCTGTGCCATAATGGTATCGTGCGCGGTACCTCCCGGGATGGGCGTAAGATAAAACAGCTCAGCGTTTCCGTGGACCACCGGATTCTGGATCAAATCGTCTCGGAGCAAAAGAAACGACCCGGTATCTTGGACATCCGGGTTGAAATCGCCGAAGACAGGGACCTTAGGATCGGGGACGACGTGATGTTTTTATTGGTGGCCGGGGATATCCGTGAAAATGTCATTGCAGTGTTAACGGACACGTTGAATCAAATTAAAACTGTCGTGACAAAAAAAAAGGAAGATTTTGCTGATTGACAGTTTTAAAAACATCGATGCATAAAATGCGTATTTTCGGATTTAAATTCTTCAATTCTTAGGAAACTATCATGTCTTCATTTACTCATATAGACAAAAATGGACGCGTCCGAATGGTGGATGTTACCGAAAAAGAGCCCACCGTAAGAGTTGCCGTGGCCGGAGGCACTGTATCTATGAAACCGGAGACATTCCATATGATCCGGGACCAAAAAGTAAAAAAGGGAAATGTCCTGGAAACCGCTCGCATTGCCGGTATCATGGCCGCCAAAAAAACATCCGAGCTCATTCCCATGTGTCACCCCTTGAGTCTCACCCATGTGCAGATTGATTTTGAACCGGAAGAGACGAACAGCCGAATCCGCATCGAAGCTTCAGTTCGCACCATCGATCAGACCGGTGTCGAGATGGAAGCCCTGACCGCAGTGTCGGTGGCGGCCCTGACCGTTTATGACATGTGCAAATCCTATGACCGGGAAATGACTGTTTCCAGTATTCAGCTTCTCGAAAAATCCGGGGGCAAAAGCGGCTCATATAAAAGAATTTCAGATCAAAAAAATGCTAAATAGGACCGTTCGGTGATAAAAAAAACGAATTTCCTTGACCTGGCTATCATCATTGGTGTCATCATCTTCACGCTATTGGTCTCCAGCTGTAAGCCAAAGGTAGAACCACCGACCAGAGAAAACGCCATGGTGCCGATCTCCTCCCGGTCGTACCCGGATTTTTTAGATGACCTGACCTATGATGGCCTGGAGCACAGCATTTTACAAAGCCTGTCCTACCTCAACAAAATACCCGCCAAACGCCAGTTTGTTTTTGGAAAACACCAATACAACACTGAACATATGATCAAATCCCTGCAGCATTTCCTGGATTTTATTCAAACCCGGCCTTCCCGCAAGGACCTGGAAGAATTTATTCAATCCAAATATCGAATCTATCGTTCGGTAGGACGCAATGGCAAGGGAGAGGTCTTATATACCGGATATTATGAGCCCCTCTTAAAAGGCAGTCTCGTCCGAAGTGAACAATATCGATATCCGATTTACACGCGCCCCCGGGATCTGGTTACCATTGACCTATCACTTTTTCATGAAAAATTCAGCGGTGAAAGAATCATCGGTCGATATGCTGATCAATCGGTGGTGCCCTCTTATGACCGCAGTGAAATTGAGACGGGCGGTGTGCTTCAAGATAAGGCCGGGGTTCTGGCCTGGGCGAAGGATCCTGTAGACGTTTTTTTCCTGCAAATACAGGGATCGGGAAAAGTTCAACTGGACAATGGCGAGGTTTTTAATGTCCATTATCTGACCACCAACGGGAGGCCGTATCGCAGCATCGGCAAATTGT
>CAMYLH010000483.1 GCA_947259065.1 uncultured Desulfobacterales bacterium | reverse complement strand
ATCTCTAAAAAAACAGGTAAGGTGGTTCTCTCAGCATCGGGTGATGGAGTGGCATATGTTGTATTCGGCACATGCACTCCAGCTGAGAAATAACAAAAATAAGCTGCTTTTTAAATAAAAGGCTGGATACCATATTTAGTGTGCAGCTTTTTTTTGATTAACTGAACAAAAACACAATGAATTTAATTGATTAGAGATTTTCGATTTAGGCACGAAATATACACTTTCACCAGAATGTGGATTGGTCAGGGGAAATTTACAATAGCTGGGCGTTTTAGATTTGTTCAGCGAACCTTAAATTTCATGGTTCAATTTTTTGGTGGGTTGGAAAGCGAAATCCATAAACTGCCATAAGCAACTCCCGATTCGATTTTTTCAAAATTTTTGATTTTGAAAATGGTTGAATATGGACCCTAAATCAGATATTGAATAAAATAATTGTGATGATATCGTTTTTCATCTGAAATAATTTTGGATTCCGTATATTGGCAATATGAACGAAACCGGCTTCGCTAAATTAATATCCCTGCATTTTGCAACGGCTTTCATTTTTATAGGTAATTTCAATCCATGGTAGCCAATTTGACCATTATACCTCTGATCCGCACCAAACTACATCGGCCGCCGGTGGCACCTGAGCATGTGCATCGGACACAGTTGCTGGATCGATTGAACAAACGCCTGCATCGGCCCCTGACGTTGGTTTCCGCGCCGGCCGGTTACGGCAAGAGCACCCTGGTGAGCTGCTGGCTGGCGTCGTGTGATATCCCCAGTGTCTGGGTGTCTCTGGATGAAAACGACAACGATCCGGGCGCCTTTCTAACTTATTTTCTTGCTGCGATTCAGTCTATTTTTCCTGGTGTCGGCCGCGAGATACAGGCGCTTTTAAAGGGGGCTGATCTGCCCCCAACGGCGGTACTGGGACGTATGCTGATCAGCAATTTGGATCAGATAAATAAAGAATTCATCTGCGTGCTGGATGACTTTCACCTGATAAGAAAAAAAGACGTTCACGATCTGCTGGCCGAACTATTGGCTCATCCTCTCAGCTCCATGCATCTGGTCGTGGTCACTCGGCGCGATCCTTCTTTGCAACTTTCTGAATTACGTGCCCGGGGACAAATGACCGAGATCCGGGTTGAGGAGTTGCGGTTTTCGACAGCCGAAACCGCCGCATTTTTCCAACAGGTGATGGGAATCCAGGTCGATGTTAGAACGGCTGCCGCCATAGAAGAAAAGACTGAAGGCTGGGTGACCGGCTTGCGGCTGGCGGCCCTTTCCATGCGACAACGACCAGATCTGGACCGCATCATGGAAAATCTGCCGGATGACAATCGTTACATCATGGACTATATTGCCGGAGAGGTTATCTCGCAGCAGCCAAGAGACATTCAGGAATATCTGGTGACAACATCCATTCTGAATCGCTTTTGCGCCCCACTTTGCGAAGCGGTTTGTCCGTCAGGCGCCGAGACTGGTGTGTGTGTAATGAATGGTCAGAAATTTCTGGAATCACTGCAGCAAGCCAATCTCTTTTTAATCCCTTTGGACAATCAGCAGAAGTGGTTCCGCTACCACCACCTGTTTCAACAGCTTTTACAACGCCATTTAGAGCTCCGGCTCGGTGCGGATAAAGTCGTCGAGTTACACCAAACAGCGGCAAAATGGTTTGCGGATAATGGTTTGATTGACGAGGCGTTACACCACCATCTGTCAGCCGACGATCTCCCTGCCGCAGCCCAGCTGATAGCCCATCACCGCCACGACCTCATGAACCGGGAAGAGTGGCACCGTCTGAGACGTTGGTTGGGTATGCTCCCCCGCGATGTCATTGAAAAGGACCCGGAATTGCTCATGGTGGAAGCCTGGCTTTTGATCGGGTGGTCCGAAATGGCGGAGGTTATGGATCGAATCGAAGCTCTTTTGACTGCAATGTCGCCGGATTCGAAAGCCTTTAAAAGCTTTCAAGGGGAGTGGGACACCTTACGCAGTCTCCTTTATTACCACATGGCCGACGGCCCCAATGCTCTATCTTATGCGAAGCAGGCCGTGGCAAGGCTCCCCAAGGAACACATGAGTGTGCGAGGTTTGGCCATCATGCTGCTGGGCATGTCATATCAAATGATCGGGGATTTGCAAAAATCGCACGCTGTTGTATTGACAGCACTGAAAGAAAAAAAGACCCATCACACCACTTACCATGGTCGCGTACTCCTTACATTCTGTTTTACGGGCTACATGGAAGCCGATTTGAATAGGGTCGACCAGGCCGCCAGGCAGGTTCTAAGTCTCGGACAGGAACTCGATCTGCCCGAGCTCATCGTTCATGGATATTACTTTCTGGGCATCAGTCACTATGAACGCAATGACCTTGTCGCAGCGGAAAAGTATATGTCATCTGTGGCTGAAGGTTATTCCATGACAAATTCTCACAACTTCGCGTTCAGCTCCTTTGCCATGGCCCTGATATATCAGGCCTTGGACCGGCCGGACCAGGCGCGTGAAATGGTTGAATCGGTTGTCAACTATGCTTTCGGGGTACAAAACATTTCGCTCCTGCAAACAGCTCAGACATTTCAAGCGGAATTGGCCATCCGGCAGGGGAACCTATCCGAAGCCGGCCACTGGATGAAAACGGTCGATCCCAATCCCCTGCAGGTGGCCTATCGATTCTATGTGCCCCAAATCACTTTGGTAAAATGGTTCCTGGCTCAAGATACCAGCGAGAGCCGACAGCAGGCCGCCAAATTACTTTCCCAATTACAAAATTTCTTCACGTCCACCCACAACTCCCGAATCCTGATCGAAGTGCGGGCCTTGCAAGCCCTTCTCCATGATGCTGATGGCGACAAGCCGGCTGCCCTGACGGCATTGGAAAGTGCAATTCCCCTGGCCCAGCCGGGCGGGCAAATACGCCCATTCCTGGACTTAGGCTTTAAAATGGCTCACCTGGCGCATCGCCTGGCAGAACGCCGCCAGCGGCTTCGCCGCCGCGGGTGACTCGAAAGGCCAGGCACTGGCACTCGCTCGGAGCGGGGAGGCCAGCCTCGCAATCGGCCAGTTCCCCAGGGCCATCGATACACTGAAGAGCGCCTTGGACATCGCCGAAGCGAGCGGTGACGCGGGGCTTTAAGCCGCCGTCGGGAGCAGCAGCCGCGGGAACGGTTACGCATTATCCGGGCGAATAGACTTGGCGGAGCCACTCCTGGAGTCCAGCATCGCTCTCGCCGAAGGGGTT
>CAMYLH010000482.1 GCA_947259065.1 uncultured Desulfobacterales bacterium | reverse complement strand
CATATCACAGGAGCCTAAAATGCCCTTGGGCCGCTTATCCCTTGGCCTGCTTTTTCTGACGTTGAATACCAGCTGCGGGATATCGATTTTCATCGGACAGACATAAATACACCGCATACACAACGTGCACATCCAGGCCCAATCCGAGTTGAGAATCTCCTCGTCCATGCCGAGGGCCGCCATGCGTAAAAACTTTCTTGGGTCCATGTCCTCCAAACCGGTTGCCGGGCATCCGGAAGAACAGGCACCGCAGGTGAGACAAAGGTTCAAGTTGCCGCCATCCGGCAAGATCTCCTTAACCTTATCTATAAACATGCTTTTTTTCTTACCGCCAATTTTAATTGCATCTTCTGCCATATTTTAAAAAACCTCCGTTGATTTTTCCCTTAACCGCGTGCGCCCCAGATACATTGGCGCAAGTTTTTATGGATTCCAATTGTTCAGCAAACTCCATGAAGAAAAAAATAGTAAGGGGGCCTTTATGGCAGAATTTTTTTGGGATGTCAATGAATCTATATAAAAATAGTATGGTATCAAACAATTATTATTTTTATCCGAAATTAAGCAGTTTTTTTGGTCATTCCGACCGGCATAGAGTTAACCCGGAATCAATATCGAAGATCCGGTGGTTTTGCGTGCTTCCAGATCTTGATGGGCTCGGGCGGCTTCTGCCAGCGGATAGGTTTGCTTGACCTCAATTTTGACCGCTCCACTTAACACGACGTCGAATAGATCTTGGGCATGGACCAGCAAATCTTCCCTCCCGGCGGTATAAGCCATCAATGTCGGCCGGGTCAAAAATAACGATCCTTTGGCTGACAAAACGGACAGGTCCAGGGCGGGAACAGATCCGGAAGCCTGCCCAAAGGAGACCATCATGCCGAAAGGACGCAAACAATCCAATGATTTCATGAAGGTAGCCTGGCCGACAGAATCGTAGACGACGTCCACACCTTTTCCGCCGGTTATTTCACGGGTTTTAGCAGCAAAATCTTCATCGTTATATAAAATGGGATGATCGCAACCGTTCGCGCGGGCAAGCTCGCGATCCGGCAGTCCCGATCACAGTTGCTCCGAGATGCTTTGCCCACTGGCAGACAATCGAACCGACACCGCCGGCCGCGGCGTGTATCAAGATCACATCACCCTTTTTGACATCATAGCACCCCTTCAAAAGATAGCGTGAAGTCATACCCTGGAGCATCATGGCGGCTCCCTGTTGCGTCGATATGCTTTCGGGAAGTTTAACTAAACGGTGTGCCGGAATTCGTCGGGATTCGGCATAGGCCCCGGGTGGAATTGCGGCGTAAGCGACCCGGTCGCCGACGGTGACTTCAGAGACCCCATCACCAATTTCTTCCACAATTCCAGCGCCTTCCAGTCCCGGTATGGCCGGCAAGGAAGGCAATGGATACAACCCGGTGCGATGATAGACGTCGATAAAATTCAGGCCCACGGCCTCATGGCGCACCAGCGCTTCACCTGTTCCGGGTTTGCCGGGATCATCATCCTCCCAGCGCAAAACTTCGGGTCCACCGGTTTCATGCATTCTGATAGCTTTGGTCATCGTATCCTCCTTTCTGTTTTCGGGTTAAAAAAGCGACGTGAACCAATTGGTATAATCTGCTTTGCAACTAGATTATATAGTAGTCAACTTATTTTATTAGTCAAATTAGGAGAGCATCACCGAATTGTGATAATTTTCACGCGCTGTGTTTGTGGATACGATTTTCTCAGTGGTCAGAATGGATTGGAAACTGCGATTTGCGCCGGAGGTGTACCGTTTAGTCGCAAAACTTCATCCTGAAAATAAAAAGCAGCTCAAAGAGGCGTTAACTGGGCTTAGACAAAATCTGCTAATCGGCAAGGATAGGAGGATCTATTAAGGCGAACGTGATCGAGTCGAGAATCGTTTTCTGTGCCGATCATCTTGGATTCTAACCCACATTTTCGGCAGGTAATATATTCAAATGACCTATCACTGTTCAACAGGTATTTGGATTCAACGATCATGCAATAATTGCATCTATATTCAACTTTACGCATTATTTTAATTACCTTTGTATTCCTTAGGATTATTTTTTGGGTAACTGGGTCAAGAATTAAAGACACGCAACATGTGTGCCAATCCATGAATATGGATTAAAAGACATGTGAAATCAGTATGATAAGGTAAAAATAGGCGGGAGGACAGATTAAAGCAGTATGGTAGAAATTGGATATTTCTGAGAAAAAATTTTCACAATGACATAGAGAGAAACAGGCACGCTATCATTTTAGGTAGTCCGATGGTTTATGTTGGAAACGGAACGCCGTCCATTCGACCAGAACGCATATCCAAGAAGGGTCAGCCGTTCAATGAAAACTTTCTAAAGGCCTATGTACATTTGTTCGCTGAAAGCGGGTTATCGCTCACAAGGTGTTGGATTTGATCGGTAGCGGCATTTTCTGTGCTTTCGCCAATTAGCTGAAAATTATCTAACAGCACCCGGCATCGGTTGGCCCTGTCCTGAAAGTCTTTTAATTTTGCATCAATTTCCGGCTGCTTGGCGCATGCTGGTATGCTTTCTTCGATATCCTCGAGAAGCAGATGATTTTCCCTTTTGATTATTTCTATCGAATTCGAAAGCGATTTCATCATGGCATTAATCTGTTTGGCTTCATTTTTTAGAAAATCGCCTTTTCTCAAATAAATCTTCCGCGTAAAATCACTTTCAGATATTCTGGCAATGGTATGGCCAATGTTGACCAGTGGCCCGCAAAATTTATGAGTAAATAGTACAAAATGAAAAAAGGATATGACCACAATAAAAAGGCTGACTAGTGTTAACCGCTCCAGTAATACAATAAACGTTTTAGCGGAAAAATGCTTCGCCCATAAATCGCCGGTTGCAAAAATATCGCTGTAATAAGGGGATAGTATGGTGGCAATGATTGCGACCAATACATATAAAAGATATGCCAAGTGGGCAACGATCATAGGCCGCTGTAAGTCTTTATGGATAAGAAAATTCCTGAGTTTTCTACGATTCGCTTTTGACTTCATTTTCGATACTCCAGTGATATTCAGACACGCAGTAAAGCGTTAGTGCCGAATTTGTTTACATAAACAAAGGTTCTCGCTAAAAGCCGGTGGTGATATGATCTTTTTCGGGTTATAATTCCGCTAATTTTCAGGCTGCGAAAATTTTAATAGTCGGATACCAATCCCATAAAGCCGCCGTTGTTTGCGCGTATAATATCGTCCTGGCATATTTTCGCCGTTAGAGGGGCCCTACTCTTGCCATCTCTGCCCACACTGTAAAGATCAAAGTCGGTATTTATCGGATGCAACGATCGATCTTTTCTGGGTTTGCCTTTTTGACTTTTATGGTCTTTGGCATTGTTGCTGCCGAATATTTTCAGGTAAATATAGGGTCGGCCCCAGGGGTCTATAATCTTGTCAAGCCCAATCTCACTGAGATCTTCAGGCAATTTGCCGTTATCCGCAACAAGGTTTACAATTTTTTTTTCGATGATTTTCATTTCCGTTGTTGCCACTTCAATTCGGGCCTTTTCTTCGTATTTTAAATAGTTAGGTATAGCAATGGATGCAAGAATACCGATGATAGCGATTGCAATCATCACTTCGATTAAAGTAAATCCAGTATTATTGGTCTTCAGGTCTATCTTCAATTTATTGACAATGGGTTGCTGTTATTTTTCACAGATTTTCTTTTATCATTGGGCGATGTGGTATGGATCGTATTCCTGCCGGCCGCCTTGGCACGATAAAGCGCCTTATCGGCAGCTAAAACCAAACTATTATTATCAAGTGCGCTATCTTTTGTGGCTGTTGCAACGCCCATGCTGATCGTAACGGAAATTCGTCCGGTCGGTATCTTAAAATCTTCGCCGCCGATAATTTCACGAATTCTTTCCGCTACAACAACACCACCCGGGGTTTCGCATTCCGGGACCACGACCAAAAACTCCTCGCCACCGATCCTGCCAATAATATCATAAGGGCGAAGACAGCCGGACATGCGTTTGGCTGCTTCGATTAAGACATCATCCCCTGCCTTGTGTCCATATCTGTCATTGACCAGCTTGAAATGATCAAGATCAGCCATAATTATACTCACAGGTTCACCGGTGCGTCGCATACGGCTAAGTTCACGATCCAAAGCACTAAATATGGCCTTTCGATTCAGCAATTCGGTCAGGGAATCGTGTGTGGCCTGATGTTCTAGTTTCTGATTGGCTTTTATTAATTCAGATGTACGTTTAACGACTCTCGACTC
>CAMYLH010000481.1 GCA_947259065.1 uncultured Desulfobacterales bacterium | reverse complement strand
GTCCTGGACCAGTTTGGGGCGCACGATCTCCGCCATACGCAGGTGGGCACTGGTGATTTCGGCCTTGGCTTTTTTGCAGCCGGCATGAATATTACTGCGCAGATCTTCGCCGAGGCGCAGACGCCGGAAAGCCGCGTATTTGCCCCGGTAGCGCAACGGACGCCCGTTCATCATGAACAGGCGGGTGTCGCCCTCAGCAGCCGCGGTCAGGTATTCCTGAGCGATGACATAACCGTCACGAATGAGCGTATCGATCATCTGATTGATATTGGAGCGGTCATCCACTTTTGCCATGAACACGCCGGTGCCACCGGACCCCGACAAGGGTTTTATCACGGCATTGCCGCCGACCTCGGCGATGAACGCTTTGATATCATCGCGATTCCTTGAAATCAGCGTCTGCGGCCGCACCTCCTCCGGAAAATGCTGGAAATACATCTTGTTCATGGCCTTGAGCAGTCCCTCGGGGTCGTTGAGTACGACCACACCGCGCCGCATTGCGGCGCGACCAAAAGTGATACCCGCGGTCTGGGCCCAGACACGCTGGCCGGTATCGGTAGAAGGATCGCTGCGCAGCATCAACACGTCAAAATCGTCAATCACAACCTTCTGCTTGACAGCACGCGGGCCCTGCAAATCGGCCAGATAAGCGCTTTGACTGCTGTATTTTTTCTTCGCTACCGATGTGCCATGGGCGTGAATCTTTTCGTCCACACCGTAGGTGAAATCCGGCGCACTGAAGTACCATACTTCATCGCCGCGGTTTGTCGCAGTCAAGGCGAGACGCGTCGTTGTATACCCGGCGAGTTCGGTCATGACATCGTTTACAAAAAACCCCAGTCTCATGTCGCGTTCTCCTGCCTTGTCAAAGCGTCGCCATATCGACGTTATCGAAACGCCGCCGGTAGTAGGCCATATAGTCCACTTTCTGCTCCAGCGCATGAATGACGGCTTCGTTGAAATTGACCTTTTCAAAAGATTGCGCGGTACCCAGTCCGCCCGGGCTGAAGACGTCGATATCGATCAGTTTGTCATCGATGATCTCGAGCCCCGCCAGGAACATGCCGTCCTGGACCAGACGCGGCCTGACGGCCTCTGCGATATGGAAGTGGGCATCGGTGAGCTTTACCGCTTCCGTTTCCCCGGGTTCATGGATGTTCGTGCGCATACCCTCA
Organism: uncultured Desulfobacterales bacterium; assembly: GCA_947259065.1. Classification (GTDB taxonomy): domain Bacteria; phylum Desulfobacterota; class Desulfobacteria; order Desulfobacterales; family JAFDCJ01; genus JAFDCJ01. Next base: position 2,069 of record CAMYLH010000481.1, on the reverse strand, counting down.
CCGGTGCGCACCCATTGGAAAGCCGCCACCTTACCCTTGTAGCGCAACGGCTCGCCGTTCACCAGGAACAGCCTGACGCTGCCCTGCTCTGAAGCAGGCAGATATTCCTGAGCAATGACATAGCCATAGCGAACGATCGCATCGATCATCTGGTTGAGATTGGCACGATTGGCCTCTGTGACCATAAACACCGCCTGGGAGCCCGTTCCCTGAAAACCTTTCAGTACCGCCACGCCACCCTGGTCACGCACAAACGCCTTGATCTCTTCCCGTTCACAGGATATGAGGGTCCTGGGACGGATGTTCTGGGGCAACAGCTGCATATACATTTTGTCCAGCGCACCGGCCAGCGCGGTCGGATCGTTGAGAACGATAACGCCGCTGCGCAAGGCCACATTGCCGAAGATGATGCCGGCGGTCTTGGCCCAGGCGCGCTGGCCGGTTTCGTCTGCCGGATCAATTCTGAGCATGAGGATATCCAGATCGTCGACCGTGATCCGTTCCACCCTGGCCGCATCGCTCTTGAGCACCTTCAGATAACTGACCGTGGTTTTGTATTTTTTTCCTGACGTGGTGCGTGCCCAGGCACGAATTTTTTCATCGGTATCGAAGGCAAAATCACCCGCATTAATGAACCAGACATCGTGCCCCCGGTTAGCCGCTGTCATTGCCAGCCGCACTGTGGTGTAGCCGGCCCTTTCGGTTTCAATATCATTGACTAAAAATCCGATTCTCATCCTTATGCCCTCCTGACCAGTTCCAGAACCGTCGTGCCGCCACGCAGACGACCCAGTCGCTCCGCGGCCTGTGGGTTTTCGAGATAACGCGGTGTGAGCCGTGGCGCCGAAAGCACCTTGCGCCATTGCAGCTCCTTTATGATCTGCAGGTGGCCGGCGCCGAACTTCCCCACCAGCAAGGGTTCGATTTCTCCGCCGTCGCCGAGGTACTCCATCAGGTGTATGAGTCCACGAAGATACACCATGTCTTTGAGCAGCCCGCCGCCACGAAAGACTCTCAGGGTGATAGTGAACGCCGTCTTCTGCGGAAAGTTATGGGTATAGTTCAGTAGCCGAAACACCTCCGGAAACGTCGCCCCTTCGCTGATCATGTGCGCCGCCAGCACCCGTCCCGCGAGCATCCGCAGCCTGGGACGGGTCAGGCCACCGACCAGGTACTCCGCCAGCACAGCCAGCCCCTCCTGCAACTCCTCGTAATCCGGCAATCCAGTACTGAGCTGCTGAAACGGCTGCGCACGACCGTTGAAAAAGGTGACAACGTGGGTGCCAATCTCGTGTGCCAACAGCGCCTCGACGCGGCTCTCCGCAAATTTCTGGCGCTTATTGATCAAAAGATTACCGTGTGAAACCATGACGCCGACCACGTCATCGCGTATTTCCACGCGGCTCCAGACGCGTTCGTCCCTTTCCCGGTAATAGCGGATATCCGCCTCTGCCCGGCTTGCGAGCGCCCTGGCATCCAGACGCGGGGCAGTAGCGCCGCCGCGGCTACGGGATGACACTTTTTCCAGAATGTCCCGGGCGGCCTGTAACAGAGTGTCGTCCACCCTGCCATAGAGTTGCAGACTCCCGTATAGAAAATTCCGGGTACCGCGGTCGCCCAGCATCGTCAGTTTGCGATCCAGTTCCCTCTGCTGGGCACGGAACAGGGCTTCCAGCGCCGGGTCCTCGATCTTCTCGATGGGAATTCGGTAGAGTTGGCGTTTGACCAGCGCTGGATCGACCGGTAGCGGGCGGTAGACGAAACTGGGCATAACCTCGAAGCGCTGGCGCTTGAAAGTGTTCCAGGCGCGGTCTGCGTTGGTCGGTGTTACACAGAGCAGAAAATCGAAATCGCTGGCAATTTCCGCCAGTTCCCGGTCGACCTGCCAGACCAGCTTCACCAGGCTGCGCGGCCCCAGTGCGTGAAAATGCGGTGGCCGCTGCGTGGTCTGGTCACTGGTAAACTTAAATACCGTGCGCCGAATGGCGCGGCCAAGCCCGCGATGCAGGATTCGCAGGTTGAGCGGAAACTCTTCACCCGTGTCGGGATCATGGAGCACGGGTCGGATG
>CAMYLH010000480.1 GCA_947259065.1 uncultured Desulfobacterales bacterium | reverse complement strand
ATGGTTCCAATTTCGGATTCAATTGATTGCCGAGCCGCTTTTCGGGTTTTCCTTCCCATGTGCCGGTTGTCACTCAAAGGGTGGTCGTTGCATGTAAAACCAACCGCACCGTATCGGTACAGCAGATGATGTTACGCCATACTGAAATGACGTCAAAGATCATTTAAACTATAAGCCTGTTTAAAGCTTTTTGCAACGGACCATGGACAACACGCTTAGCTAATCCGCCTTCCTTCTTAAAAACGTGGGGACGTCCAGATCGTTGTCATTGATCATCGATCCACCGGTGCCCCTGTAAATAGCCCCGGAAGATTCGCCCACAGCCCTTTTCTGCCGGAGGAAGGTGGGCTCGTCGTAATCGATGACTTTTCCCAGATCCTCCGGTGTAATATCTCTGATTTTTCCTCGAAGGTGTGGGCTCGGTTGCTCTATCATCTCTTTTTGATTACCGATGCCGGTAGCGATTACCGTTACTCTCATTTCATCGCCCAGGTTTTCATCCACGGAGGTGCCCCAGAATATTTCCGCATCTTCACCGACTTCACTGTGGATATACTCCGAGGCTTCGGCGACCTCTTCGAATTCCATGTCGCTGGTGGCGGTGATATTCATCAAAACGCCTCTGGCCCCTCTGATGGGCACATCTTCAAGCAGCGGATGAGAGATTGCCTTTCCGGCGGCTTCCACTGCCCGGTGTTCACCGGATGAAATACCAATACCCATTAAGGCCAATCCGGCCTTTGACATCGTTGTTCTGACATCGGCAAAATCCAGATTCACCACACCCGGCATCATGATCAAGTCGGTGATTCCCTTCACCGAGTGGAGCAGGATTTCGTCGGCTTTGACGAACATCTCCATCAGGGTTGCTTTTTTGGATGCCAAACCCCTGAGCCGGTCGTTCGGTATGGTGATGGCTGTATCGACCACCTTTTTCAAGGTGTCGATTCCCTCTTCCGCCATCCTGGATCGCTTTTTGCCCTCAAAGGAAAACGGTTTGGTGACCACCGCCACCGTCAGGGCTCCCAGGTCTTTGCAAATTTCAGCAATTACCGGAGCCGCTCCGGTACCCGTACCACCACCGAATCCGGCTGTGATAAATACCATGTGACTGTCGGCCAGAGCATGTCGGATTTCTTCTTCGTTTTCAAGGGCCGCATCCCGGCCGACCTGGGGATTTGCGCCGGCACCAAGGCCTTCGGTCATACCTTCACCCAATTGGATCCGAATCGGCGCCTTGGATATTTCAAGGGCCTGGGCGTCTGTATTGGCCGCAATAAACTTAACACCCTGCAGATTGGATGCGATCATGTTGTTTATAGCGTTTCCTCCCGCACCCCCGACACCGATGACTTTGATTTTTGCAGAATTTTCAGTTTCAACATATGTAAACATTTTTTGCCCTCCTACCGGTTTGAGTTAATGGTTACTAGTTCTACTTTAGCTCATTTTAGTTCATTATAAATTTTAGCTCACGCTCTCATTTAAAATTACAACCTCATGAGTCTATTTGAGAGTAACTTTTCACTACCCCACTTTAGGTATTGCTTATCAAACGACATCGTGAAACCACTTTTTCATGCGAGTCATGACGCGATTGAAGATGTTTTTGTCCCGAATCCTGAACTTCTTAGAATCTCTGTGACGTGCTCCGTATAAAACCAGGCCCACGCCGGTTGCATACATCGGATTGTTGACCACATCCACCAGTCCTTTGATTCCCTGGGGTTTGCCCAGACGGGTGGGTAACTGGAAAATTGATTCGGCCACTTCCGTTACGCCAGACAGCAGCGCCGTTCCGCCGCTCAAGACAAACCCTGAAGGAATCGTATTTTCCATTCCGGCCCGGAAAATCTCACGGTGGATTAACTCGAAAATTTCTTCCATACGGGGCTCCAGGATCTCTCCGAGAATCTGTCGCGGAAGTTTGCGAGGTTCTCTACCCCCCAAGCCGGGTACCTCGATGCTTTCATCACTGCTGATGTCCTGGGCAACACAGGTGCCGTATTTCTTTTTTATTTTTTCGGCTTCGGTCTGGGGTGCCCGCAATCCTACGGCAATGTCGTTGGTCAGGTTGTTGCCGCCCAGAGCCAGCACAAAGGTGTGTTTGATATTCTTGCCGGAAAATATCGCCAGATCGGTAGTTCCTCCGCCAAGGTCAAGAAGTGCGGTACCCAGCTGTTTTTCTTCGTCTGTCAGGACAGCCTCGCCGGATGCCAGAGATTCCAGGACGATATCGCTGACATCGAGTCCGGATCGATTGGCGCATTTTACGAGGTTGTGGGCCGATGCAACCGCACCGGTGACGATGTGAATTTTGGCTTCCAGCCGGACACCGGCCATTCCCACCGGGTTCTGGATGCCCGATTCATCATCGACAATAAACTCCTGGGGCAGGACATGGATCACTTCGCGATCCATCGGAATCGCTACTGCGCGGGCAGCATCGATCACCCGCTCGACATCGTTTTTAGTGATCTCGTTTGCTTTGATGGCCACAATTCCCCGACTGTTAAATCCGGTAATATGACCTCCGGCAATCCCGGCATACACAGAGGATATTTCACAGCCTGCCATCAGTTCTGCTTCTTCGACCGCCTTTTTAATCGATTCCACGGTGGATTCGATATTGATGACGACACCCTTGCGAAGTCCGATGGAGGGGTGGGTCCCGATACCGATGATATTGATATCAGGTCCCGACATTTCGCCCACCACCGCACAGATTTTCGTCGTTCCGATATCAAGACCTACAATAAGGTCCTCTTGTCGCTGCATTTAGGTTCTCCTTATAATCCCGCGGGATTGACTATTGCCTATTCAATGTCATTATTTAGTTCTTGTGACCGGTCTAGTTTTCTTCTTCCGGTTCTGATGTTTGTAGCGAAATCCGGCTTGCTTACTCCCGCCTCAGGGGGTTTAAGACCACACGATTTAAATTATTCAAATCGATGCGATCAAAGTCAGATACGCTTTGTTGATGCCTGAGATACGAAAATAGATCGGCGAGCATATTGTATTTGCCGTCATAATCGTCATAGCCAAGATTTATGGTCTTAATCCGGTCAAAAGCGAGCAGGGTGAGACCGATTTGCCGGTCCACCTGAATCTGTCTGATTAAATGATTCGGCAGAACGCTTCCCTGCTGCCCGCCCAGCCTTAAGACCTTCATGACCGCGTTAAAAGGTGCTGAGCGTTCGCGGGCGATTTCTCCGGCTGACGGATCCGTCTGTCCGTATACGGGGGGCAG
>CAMYLH010000479.1 GCA_947259065.1 uncultured Desulfobacterales bacterium | reverse complement strand
ACCTTCGAAATACTTTTTGCTGCCGAACTGACGAATATATTCCACCCACTCCTCGATAAAAACTTCCCGGGTTCTTCTAGTCAACCACAACGCTTCCATAAGCGTGAGGTCAACCGGTCCGCTGCCGGACATGATGGACGTCATGGAAAGGGTCCTGGAAGGGTATTTTGCGGCCAGCAACTGGGAGATGAAACCGCCCATGGAAATACCCACGATGTGTGCCGAATCGATGCCAAGCCCATCCATGAGATCAATGACATCTATTGCCATGTCATCCATTGTATAGGGCGGATCGATCTTTTCTCCTGCCAGAACACGTTGTTTCAGGGATTCCAGTTCCTGGCCGGCGATGTGATCAAATTTTTTTGAAAGACCGGTATCCCGGTTGTCGAATCGCACAGTCAAAAATCCCCGGGCGGAAAACGTTTCGTAAAATGATTCCGGCCAATAGATCATCTGCGTACCTTGCCCCCGAATCAAAATGACGGCTCCTGCTTCCCCGCTCCCGGATGTTTCATATGCGATTTCAGTCCGCCCGGCGGTTAGGGTTCCCATATTCCTCCATTAGAACCTTTGAATAGATTAATAGAAAATCGTGATAAACCGCACACCATCATACCGCTCCAAAACCTGCTTGAACCCATAGCTGCTATCTCCTTACTGGGACACTATTCTGTTTTTCCGCTCCTCATGGGCTCACAATTCGGACGCCAGATACGTTTAGCGTCAAGCCCCAGTTGGGCCGCTACACGCCACGCCGCGCGAATGCCCCTCAGGGCTCCGATGTCATGAGCATCCGATCCAAATGAAAAACAGGCACCTTCCTCCGCAACCACCGACAGGAATTCAATGTATTCTTTAACGTAGCGGTCACCGTGATACGACTCTTCCAAATTGGCGTAAGCATTGATTTCTATGGCCGTGCCTGTTTCCTTTGCCGTTTGGCCGAGTTCACGGGCGTAGCTTTCAGGCACGGGTTTCATGGAATCGAACCATGCCATCCCTTCTTGTCAAAATCAGTTTTACGAAACCAGTAGGGATGAACAAGCACACTAACCAAAGGGTCGCAGCAGCTTTTCAAGTGGTGGCGGTGCTGGATATCCACGAGCCTTTTGAGATCATAGACATCCAGATAGGCGTCGTGGATACCCCCGATCGTGAATTGAAAACCAAATTGTTCCTTGATCTCCGAGCTGTAGGCAAATCCCCCGCCCGCACCGGTGAAATTTAACTCCGCCCCAAAAAAGAGATCGATATCCGGGCTCAAGGATTCAATGTTTCTTTTGATCGGGATATGGAGGGGCAATTTATCAAATGAATTCAGGTGGTCGGTGATCCCGAGCTGTGTTACGCCAAGCCGCCGGCATTCCCCCAGGATCGCTTGGATATCCATAGTGCCGTTTGCACAGCCCAAATATTTGGTATGAATATGAAAATCGCATTTAGGAATTGTGGTCACGGGCGTATCCCCGTTTCATTTCAATATCTTATTTGCTATTTTTTGCACTCATTTGTGAGAAGAGTCTGTTTTTTAAAGGCAGATACACCTGAATACCACTGGCAACAACAAAGAAGGTTCCGCCGGGAGGACCGCCTCCAGTTTCGAAAAACTACATACCCTCTCTGTGTCGGAATGTCATCGGAATGTCAACCGAATATTGGCCTCAGTGAATAATTAAAGATTAGACCTGACCATTCCCCTCAGGTTAAGACTTTGTAACAGAAGATTGGATTATAATTGATATCAATCAGTTGATATAATCCAAGAAGTCTTAACTTCGTTGCTACAGTCGATTTACGTTGACTCCTTTACCATTTCGCAATTCGCTTTGTAGTAGTCATTGGCTGAGGTGAAAAAAACTGGTTTATATTTTGTTCTAATTCTCGGATAATCGTGGTGTATTCAGGTTCGGAAAATAGGTTAGCGTGTTCGAAGGGGTCCTGTTCCAAATCGAATAACTCTCCCCACATTGGATTTTCAGGATATATAGAAAAACGCCACTTTTTTGACCGAACAGTCTGATTATACAATTGGGTAGCCCGCGAACGCGGATGATATTCCGAATAAACGTATTCCCGAAAACAATCACTTTGCCCGTTGAACAATGGCTTAAGTGTTTGGCCATCGAACCTGCTGTTTTTGGCATCAATACCAACAAAATCAAGGAGCGTAGGCATGAGATCTATGTGGCTGGTCAGACTGGAATTTACTTGTCCGGAAGGTATCCCGGGGCCTTTGAAGATGAGGGGTACCTCACGCAATTGCCGGTAAGGCGGCGGCCCTTTGTGCAGGAGACCGTGATCGCCCAATAGTTCCCCATGATCGGAAGTGAAAACGATTATGGTATCATCCTCCAACCCTCGCCACCGCAAAGCCTCCAGAATACGCCCGACCCCGTCATCGATCATTGCTACCATGCCATACGTATGGGCGATGGCAAGACGCAAACTTTCCTCACGCAGGCCTTTGGTTTGCAATAAAAAGCCTTGCTCAGCGTCATCAGATGAACTCCAGTAGGATTGCATGAAGCCTGATGTACACGGACTAAAAATGTTTTCATAATAGGCCGGCATGCGAGCAAGCTCACCCGGTACAATCCGTGGCAAAGGCACATCCTCAGGAGGAAAAAGGTCGCAATAAGGCCGGGGGGGTGCAAACGGGTGATGGGGGTCGGGATAAGAGATAAACAAAAAAAATGGATCATCAACCGTCGAAATAAAGTCGATTGCCCGTTGAGTGATCCAGGTATTGTAATGTAGTTTGACGGGCATGGCGCTCTTCCAGACCTCGTCAAGGTCGGAAGGAATTTTCTCTAGGGATGCTTCGGGCGAAAGCAAAGCTTTTGCTTCCGGGTGATTTTGCCTTAACCAGCTGGCGTAGTGTCCGCCTGAGTTGGCGGCCTGGTCCGCTTCCCCGATAACGAATTCGACGCTCTGGAGTCCGTAATATGGTCCGTTCCAAGAATTGGCCGAAGCCCCCTTCCAAAATGCCGCCGATTCCGGCATGGCGTGTTTGGCCGGTGCCAAAATCGGCTGCAAGTGATGCTTCCCTACCCCGTGGGTACGATAGCCAGCTGCAGCTAGCTGACCTGGCAATGTAGTAATAAATTGATCCAACGCCATGCCGTTGACCACCAGACCATGGTTCCGAGGGTAAAGGCCAGTGAAAATTGTGGCTCGACTGGGTGAGCAGATGGGACAAGGGGTTGTGTGGTTTGTGAAACAAACACCCTGGGAAGCGATAAAATCGA
>CAMYLH010000478.1 GCA_947259065.1 uncultured Desulfobacterales bacterium | reverse complement strand
GCAGATTTGAATGAAATGACAGCTGATGCTGCAGATTAAATGCAGAAGAGCAAAAGCACCTGATTTTTTTATTAAAAATGGCATGAACTCCTATTTGATGGAAATTCAGGACAATGGAATGAAGAGCCAGTCAATTTTGAACTTAAAGTGGTGACAAACCATGTCATGCCAAACAACTCCCTACAAAAAAAATATCAATCAAAGCTTCGTACAGCCGAAGAATCAGTTCGTCTGATCCGTTCCGGTCATAGAGTTTTTATCGGATCTTCTTGCGGTGAACCCCAGCATTTGGTCAATGCGCTGATGGACAATGCCAACTATTTTTCAGATGTGGAGATTGTTCGCCTTTTAAGTTTGGAGGGATCCCTCATGGCCCTGATGGCAGATGAACATCGGGGCCGTAAATTTAACGTGCGGTCGATCTACCAGGGCTCCGGTCAAACCAAGAGTCTGCGGGCCAACAGACGATCCATTACACCCATCACCCTTTGCGCTGTTCCCGACTTATTTAAAAGGGGGCTGCTTCCACTTCACTATGCATTAATTCAGGTCTCACCGCCGGATGACCATGGATGGATGAGTTTAGGCATTTCAGTGGATGTTACCCTGGCAGCCGCCCAATCTGCTGGTGTGGTTATCGCCCAGGTGAATTCTAAGATGCCCAGAATTCCGGGCTACGGTTTCATTAATTTGAATGACGTCGACATTATTGTGGAGAAAGATGAAGAACTGCTGAGTGCATTTGATTTGCCCGAGTATGAATCAGCCGCTGAAATAGCAAGCATAACGGCCAACCTGGTTGAAGACGGCTCCACCATTCAGCTCGGGTTGGCGGAGCTCCCCAAATCTATCACAAAGGTTCTTGCAGAGAAGAATGATCTCGGCGTCCATACGGAGGTCTTAACCGATGATCTCATGGAACTGGTATCCGAAGGTGTGGCCACCAACCGCTATAAAGGTTTGAACGAGGGAAAACTTGTCGCCAGTGGAGCCATTGGTAGCAAAGAATTGTATCGGATGCTGCATAACAATGTCGCCGTTGAGTTCAGACCCTCCGACTATGTCAACCACCCGGCTATTATCTCTCAACACCATAAATTGGTTGCTATTAATTTCGCCCGAACCATCGATCTCAGTGGGCAGGTTTATGCTGACGCACTTCCCCACAATCATTTTTCAGGGATAACCGGGATGTTTGATTTCATATTGGGAGCAACCATGTCTTCCGGGGGCAAATCCGTCATCGTGGTTCCTGCCCGCAGCATCGATGGTAAAACCAGCCGCATAATTTCGAAAACAAATGCGGGATCTATTGTGATCCCAAAAGGTTATGTTTCCTACGTGGTCAGCGAATTTGGCATGGTCAATCTTTTAGGCAAGAATATAGAGGAAAGGGCGATGGCCATGATCAGTCTGGCCCATCCGGATTTTCGCGACGAGCTCTTCCACGACGCACAGGATTCCGGTCTGATTGATCGCAACAGGACCCTGACGGAATCCCTGTTCGGCGTCTATCCTTCTCGAATGGAAGAAACCCGCAAATTTGATGGCCAGCCGGTGACTTTCCGACCCATTAAGGCCGTTGACGGCCGCCTTATTCAGGAATATTTTTATTCCATGGATGAAAAGGATGTGCAGGCCCGATTTTTCGGTATCCGCAGAAGTTTCTTCAGAGAAGATATGGAGGGTATGTTCCAGATAGACTATATCAAAAACTTTTCTATCGTTGCGGTTACCGGAGAAGTGGGGTTTGAAAAAATTATCGGTCTTGGAGAGTATGCCCTCGAAGAGGGTACGGTGGCGGAAATTGCGTTTTCCGTCTCCAGGCAGTGGCAGCACTTGGGAATCGCCAGCATACTTTTGGAAAAACTCACCGAAGCCGCCCGGGAAAACAGCCTTAGCGGCCTGATCGCCTATACGCATTCAGACAACAAAGGCATGGTCAAGCTCTTTAATAAATTGCCCTACAAGGTAGAAGCGGTCCTCGAGGGCGGCATGCTGGTGCTGAAGTGTAATTTTGAAGAAGTGCCTTAATCATCTGAGAGGGACCAAGTAAATGCATCGAAAATTTGGGCTTGGTTCTAAAATGGGCCAATAGCGATAAGACATAATGTTTATAACCACGAAATACACGAAAAAATCAACCTATCTTATTTCGTGTCATTTCGTGTGTTTCGTGGTTTGAATAAAACGGCCGAGGTTAGGATCAACCCCGAAAATTTCATCCCGCCGCAATGGGAGAGCCACATTATTTTTATGGGTATCGTCTTGATAAGCCGAATGGTAGGATGGTGGCCTCCCCTCCGGCCTGTAGGCCTATGGGCTGGAAGCGGGCTCGGAGAGCATGTTGACCTGCGACTCAAACCGCAAGCAACGCTTCATCTTTCAAGGTATGACCAAATTTAGCCACGACATCATTGACCGTCAAGTTTGCCTTCTCTTCCCCTTTAATATCAAGTTGAATCTTTCCCTGGTGCAGCATAATCATCCGGTTGCCATACTGGATGGCCTGTTGCATGTTATGGGTAATCATCAAGGTGGTCAGTTTATTGTCCCGCACAACGGTATCGGTCAATTCCAACACCTTGGCAGCTGTTTTGGGATCGAGAGCGGCGGTATGTTCATCGAGCAAAAGCAGCTCGGGCATCATTAAGGTCGTCATCAGCAGCGTCAAAGATTGGCGTTGACCACCGGAAAGCAAACCAACGGACTGGGTTAAACGATCTTCCAGCCCCAGATCCAACATTTTCAATATTTTACTATAACGGGCTCGCCTGCTTTTGGTGACACCCCAGCTTATCCCCCGTTTTTTGCCTCTGAGTTCGGCCATACAGAGATTCTCTACAATGCTCATCTCCCCCGCCGTCCCCATTGTGGTATTCTGGAAAACACGGGCCAGATGGGAGGCTCTCTTATAATCCGGCTGCCGGGTGACATCCTCATCATTGATTCGAACGGCGCCTTCATCGGGCGGATAGGTTCCGGCAATGAGATTGAGCAAGGTTGTTTTCCCGGCGCCGTTAGAACCGATAATCGACACAAACTCTCCTTTTTCGACCGTAAGATTGACAGAGTCCATGGCGCGTTTTTCATCCTGGGTACCGGCATTGAATATCTTGACAAGGTTCTTTAGCTCCAACATCGGTGTGGCCATTTTTTATATTCCTCTCAAGTTCAACTTCTTCTCCTTTACACCGCGAATGGCCGGGATGGCGAGGGCAATCAAGACCATCAATCCGGTGGCGATCTTCAGGT